>NZ_JADPKG010000094.1:0-219029 GCF_023073875.1 Bradyrhizobium sp. 154 | reverse complement strand
ACTTGCCGATGCCCCATCATGATCTTCAGTCCTGCCAATTAGACAGACTGAATCACTGATATCTCTGCGTCGCAACAGCTGCCTTTTTCAACAGAATCGGCCCATCTGCGAAATTGAGCATCGGCGGACCAAAGTCCGGTCATTACATTAGAGCGGGCCTGATTTGCTCAACCTGAGTTCTTCGCAGTTTGACCCGAAGCCGGACATCACCCCTCCGGTACCCCGGCCACGCGCATCCCTTTCAGGATGCGCCTACTTCCGTCGAGAAAGGTCGCATTATTGCCGATTGACATGCTCTTCATGCGACGAATCGTAAATGTGGAATCGAGCGCTTGCCCTGCTTTCGCGGCGGCGTACGCGTCGTTCAGCTTGCCAAGTAGCGCGAGAGCAGCCGCAAGCCCAAAATGCACGAGCGGATAATTTCGGTTGACTTCGATACTGCGAAGGAACCACCCGACTGCTTCGTTATCTGCTCCGACCTGCAACTTGGAAAACCCGACCGGCGACAGCCATCTGTAGGCAAGAGTGTCACGAGGAGAGAGGCGCAATGCTTGGTTTACGTGCCCCTCTGTCTCTGCGCCGCAACCCATTATATACTTAGCGAGACCAATCATCGCGTGGGCGTCGGCAAAATTCCGATCTAATTCCAATGCTCGCTCGCACTCTGCCAACCCTTGAACCGCGCGGTTCGTATGCATCAAGACGATTCCTAAGAGCAAGTGTGCAAAGGGATGGCTCGGTGCATGGGATAGCGCCTTTAGGAGTATGGTCTCTGCGGCTGCCAGACGAAGAGGCAGGTCGTCAGTCAAAAAGGTCGATGAGGATGTCACATCGACCGCCGCCATCCAGATTTTCGCGTCGACGTTTTCAGGGTCGATCGTCAATGCCCGCTCGAAATAAAGGCGAGCTTGTGTCAGCGAGCTAGACGTGAGGCCCTCATTGAATGAATGGCGACCCCGGAAAATCAAATCTATGGCGTCGGGATTGGGCGTGTTTTCCGCTCGCCGTGCCTCAGCCTCAATCAGCTGGGCATTCACTGTGTTCGCCAGCCGCGCTACGATCTCATCCTGCATGTCGAGCAGGTCAGCGACGGGTTTATCGAACCGGTCAGCCCAGAGGTGACTACCTGTTTCGGTCTCGACAAGCTGCACGTTCACTCGCAACCGGTTGCGGTCACGTTGTATGGAACCTTCGAGTGCGTAGCGGACGTTCAGTTCGCGACCGATCTGTTTGAGGTCAGCGACCTTTCCTCTGTAGGTGAATGCTGTGTGTCGGCCAATGACGAACGAGCCTCTGATGCGAGACAAATCCGTGGTTAGGCTCTCGGTCACGCCATCTACGAAGTAGTCTTGCTCAGCATCACCGCTGAGGTTGGTAAAAGGCAACACAACGACGGAAAAATGAGGTGGGGAAACCTGTCGTGTCCGCCCAGTTTCTGATGCCCGGTTACCTCCATCCCGGATCATCGCATAAGCTCGAACAGGGTGAGCGATGTTCTTCAGATGTTGTTCGCCAATATCGGCGAACTCTGCATCGACCTTACCTCGGACGTGTTCGTACACAGAGGCAGACACGCATATGCCACCCGGCTCTGCAATGCTCTCCAGCCGTACCGCTTTGTTGACGCCGTCTCCAAAGATGTCGTGGGGCTCGACGATGACGTCGCCAATGTTAATGCCTACGCGGAAAGCAATACGTGTTTCGTCAGCGTCACCTATCGTAAGTTCCTTGATGAGCTTTTGAAATTGTACGGCAGCCCGCACCGCTTGGACCGCGCTCGAAAACTCCGCTAAGAATCCGTCGCCGGTATTCTTCACGATACGGCCCCGGTGTTCGGCAATTGCCGGGTTGACAGCGTTAGCTAAGAGCGCTGCAAATTTGGCATGCGTAGGTTCTTCATCGGTATGCATAAGCCGCGAATAACCAGCGACATCGGCAGCCAATATCGCTGATAATCTGCGTTCGATCCCGATTGGCCGTTCTTGCACCATGGCCTACGATCCACGCCTCGCGCGATTGTACATCAAGTCGAGCAGGATGCCCACCCATCCAATGTCTCCTGTTGGCCCATTGCATCAATTCGCGGCAACAAAGCCATTCCGCCGCTTTCGGATCGAAGCGGACATTGAGCAAACCGCTACGTCGCGGCCAATGACGTCTGATGGGCAATCTCGTCACTTCGCCAGCACCTCACCGCGTGCCCGTCCGGCCGTGTCTCCAGCGTCGGCTCCGGCTCGCTCCGGCACACCGCCTCTGCGTAACGACAGCGCGGGCTGAACGCGCATCCGTTCGGCGGGTTGAGCGGATTGGGCAGGTCACCGCCTGTCGTCGCCAGCGGGGCGTGGCGCAAGGGATCGGGAATGGCGGCGATCAGGGCCTGCGTATAGGGGTGCGCCGGCCGTTCGAAGATCTCGCGCCAGTGGCCATTCTCCACGATGCGGCCGAGATACATCACGGCGACGCGATCGCTCATGTGCTCGACGACGCCAAGGTCGTGGCTGATCATGATGTAGGACAGACCGAGCGTCTCCTTCAATTCCAGCAAGAGATTGATGATCTGGGCGCGGATCGAGACATCGAGCGCCGAGACCGGTTCGTCGCAGATGACAATCCTGGGATTGAGGATCAGCGCCCGCGCAATACCGATGCGCTGGCGCTGGCCGCCGGAGAATTCATGCGGGTAGCGGTCGGCCTGCTCGGGCCGTAGGCCAACATGTTTGAGCATCGTCGCGACGCGATCCTCGATCTCGCTTTTCGCGGTCACGCCATGGACGCGCAAGGGATCTTCGAGCGTGCGGCGGACGGTCTGGCGCGGATTGAGCGAGGCGTAGGGATCCTGGAACACGATCTGCACGATGCGAGCCAGCGCCTTGCGGTCCGCGGACTGCCTGTTCGTGACGACCTGCCCGTCCAGCACGATGCGGCCGCGCGTCGGCGTCAGGAGACCGAGGATCGAGAGCGCGATCGTCGACTTGCCCGAGCCGGACTCGCCGACGAGGCCGAGGCATTCGCCGCGCCTCAAGCTGAGATCGACACCGTCGACGGCACGGAGCAGCCGCCTCTCGCGGCCGAGCAAGCCGCCCCCCAGTGGAAAATGCACCGCGAGATCCTCGACGCTGAGAATGAGATCGTCGTCCGGCCTCCCCTGTGGCTCATGCATGATGGTGACACCTCACCAGACCGCCGGCGCCCAGCAAATCCGTCCCCGGCGCAGTGGTTCGGCAAATATCGGTCGCCTGCGCGCAGCGCGGATTGAACCGGCATCCGTCCGGGAAGCTCGCGATCGCCGGGACGACGCCCGCGATCTCCTTGAGTCTGGTCCGGCCAAGCGCAGCGCGACTGCCGAGCCGCGGCAGCGAGGCGACGAGGCCCTGCGTATAGGGGTGCGAGGGTGAGCGGAAAATATCGGCCGAGCCGCGCTCCTCGACGATGCGGCCAGCATACATGACGGCTACGCGGCGGCAGACATTGGCGATCAGGCCGAGATCGTGGCTGATCATCAGGATGGCCGTCCGCCGCTCGGCACATAGATTGCGCATCAGCTCGATGATCTCCGCCTGCACGGTCACATCGAGCGCGGTGGTCGGCTCGTCTGCAATCAGGAGATCCGGACCGCATGCCAGCGCGATGGCGATCATCACGCGTTGCCGCATGCCGCCCGAGAGCTGGTGCGGGTAATCCTTCACGCGCCGCTCGGGCGCGGGGACGCGGACGCTCGCCAGTGCATCCACCGCCAGCTGATTGGCTTCCCGCCAGCTCTTGCCCTTGTGCAGCACGAACATCTCGGCGATCTGCCGGCCCACGGGCGAGACCGGGTTCAGGGCCGTCATCGGCTCCTGGAAGATCATGGCGATGCGGTTGCCGCGCAGCGCCCGCTGTTTGGCGGCGGAAAGGTGCTGGATCTCCCGCCCCTCAAAGCGGATGACGCCGCCCCCGATCGACAATGGCGGCCGCAGCAGGCCGATCAGAGCAAGCGCCGTGATGCTCTTGCCGCAGCCGGATTCACCGACAAGACCGAAGGTCTCGCCACGATCGATGCGGAACGAAACGCTCTCGACGGCGGGGACCTTGCGGGATCCGTCGTTGAGATCGATGCGCAGATCCTCGACTTCGATCAGCGGCGAGCCCGTCATGTGCGCCGGCTCCGCGACTGTGGATCGAGAATGTCGCGCAGGCCGTCGCCAAGCAAATTGAGGCCGAGCACCGTCAGGAAGATGGCAAGGCCCGGGAAAACCGAGAGCCACGGCGCCGTCGTGATCTGGTCGCGGGCTTCCGACAACATGCTGCCCCAGCTCGGAAACGGCGGACGCACGCCGAGGCCGAGGAACGACAATGCGGCTTCGGACAGGACCGCACTACCCATGCCGAGCGTGCCGATGACGACGATCGGTCCGAGCATGTTGGGCAGCAGCTGCGTGATCATGATGCGCATATCGCCGTAGCCGAGCACGGTTGCCGCCTGCACATAGCCCTGGCTCCTCAGCGACAGCGCCGAGGCCCGTGCGATCCGGCAGGTGAAGGACCAGTTGGTCAAGCCGAGCGCGATGAGCAGGCTGGTCAGGCCGGGTCCAAGCACCGCCATGATGGCCAGCGCGAAGATCAGCGAAGGGATCGCGAGCATGAGGTTGGTCAGGGCGTTGACGACATCGTCCCACCAGCCGCCCCAATAACCCGCGCTCAGGCCGAGTGCCACGCCGATGACGCTGTTGATGAGTTGGGAGACGATGCCGACCGTCAGCGAAACGCGGGCGCCGTACACGACGCGGGAGTAGATGTCGCGGCCCTGCCCGTCGGTGCCAAACCACCAGGTCCAGCTCGGCGCCTCCTCTGCATTCATGAGGTTGGCGTCCATGATCGGATCGGTGTGCGCCAGCCATGGCGCGAGCAGGCCGACCAGGATCGCAAGCGCAAACAACGCGCCGCCGATGACGAGATTGGCGCGGAGCTTCATGCGTATCTGATCCTGGGATCGATCACGCCGTAGAGCACGTCGATCAGCAAATTGAGCGCGAGAAAGAACAGCACCACCACGAGAATTGAGCCCTGGACGGCCGGAATGTCGCGCTGGAGGACACTGTCGACCAGCAGCGAGCCGATGCCCGGCCATGAGAACAATTTCTCGACGACGACGGCTTGCCCCATCAACGCGCCGAATTGCAGGCCCATTGTCGTGAGAATCAGGACGAGCGCGTTGCGCATCACATGCCACTTCACGACACGGGTCTCGCTCATGCCCTTGGAGCGCGCGGTGCGGACAAAATCGGCGGTCATGATCTCGAGCACGGCGGCGCGCGTCGTCCGGGCCAGCAGCGCCATCGGCGAGACGCCAAGCGTCACGGCCGGCAGGATCAGATATTTGAGGCTGCCGTCGCCATAGCCGAAGCTCGGCAGCCAGCCAAGCTTCAAGGCGAACAGGTACATCAACAGCAGCCCGAGCCAGAATTTGGCCATCGAAAGGCCCGACACGGCGACGACCATGGAGACCGTGTCGACGATGCCGCCCGGTCGCAATGCTGCGACAAAGCCGAGCGGAACGCCGATCGCGATCGCAAACGTCAAGGCTGCGAATATCAATTGCAGCGTCGGCCACATCCGTTTTGCGATCATGGTCGTGATCGGCTCGCGGGTCCGGAACGAGGTCCCCAGATCACCTGTCGCAAGCTTGCCGATGTAGGCGCCAAAGCGCATGTAAACGGGATCGTCGAGGCCGAGCTGCTTTTTCATGCGCTCCACGACCTGCGGGTCCGCTGCACCGCGGCCGTCATCGCTCATGCTCGATACGATGCTGCCAGGGACCACGCTGAACAGGACGAAGACCACCAGCACCACGGCCAGCACGGTCGGAACGGTTTGCAGGATTCGGCGGATCAGGAAGGCGAGCATTGCAACTGTTCCTCCCTCCCTCCGTCGCTTCTTGCGATGGTGGGAGGGTGAGAGCGCGGGTCACTTGGCGGGCGACGTCTCGTCCACCCAGAGGTCCTCGACATTTTGATGGGTCAGTTCCGTCGCATTCAGCTGAATCCCCTTCAGCCACGGCTGCACCGCCATGACCGCCTTGTTGTAGTTGAAGAACCAGACCGGAGCCTCTTCATAGAGCAGAGCATTGGCCTTCCGGAGCAATTGGTCGCGTGTTGCATCGTCGTCGGCCTGCCCGGCTTCGTCGATCAGCTTGTCGAAATCCGCGTTCTTGAAGGACGTGTAATTGCAAGCTGATTGCGGCGTCGACGAGTAGAAGCATTTCAGCGCCGCTTGGGGATCCGGGCCTGTCGCCATGGAATAGACATAGGCCTGGAAGTCGCCTTTGCGGATCACCTCCGCCAACACTGCGGTCTCGACCTGCTTGACCTTCACCTTGACGCCGACGCGGTCCAGCATCGGGATGATGGCCTCGACGATCGGCAGACCCCAGCTTTCGTTCTGACTGGTCGTCCATTCGAACTCAAAGCCGGTGGGATAGCCGGCGTCCGCGAGCAACTGCTTTGCTTTCGCGGGATCGAAGGCGTAGGGCTTCATCGCCTTGTCGTAGAGCGGCGAGGTCAGAGGCAGCCAGCTCGTGGCGCGATAGGCCTTGCCCTTGACGAGCTTGTTGATGATCAGGTCGGTATCGATCGCGTGGTTGATCGCCTGCCGGACGCGCTTGTCGGCGAACGGCTTGAAGGTCGGATTCATTCCCATGTGACGGGTGAAGACCTCGGCGACTTCGACGATAGTGCCCTTGAGGCCAGGGTCGGCCTGATAGGCGACATATTGCGCCGGCCCGAGCACGGACGTGTCGATCTCCTTGTTGCGGAAAGCGACATCGCGGGCCGCGGCTTCGCCCATGATCGAGACGATGAGCTTGTCGGCATAGGGCTTGCCGGGCTTGTAGAACCGGTCCCACCGCTCCAGGACGATACGCGATCCCGGCACGTGCTCGACGAACTTGAAGGGTCCAAGACCGATCGGCTTCTGGATGAAGCTTTCCTTGGCGCCCTCGTCGGCGGGATAGATCGAGGTCAGCGCGTTGAAGAAGTAAAAGCCCGGATCGACCTTCTCAGTCAGCTTCATTTCCAGGGTGAAGTCGTCGATCTTCTTCAGGCCGGAGATCTCTTTGGCCTCCCCCTTCTCGACCGCGGCCGCGCCCTCGATCACGCGCACGAAGCGCGCGCCGGGATAGGCCTTGGTGCCGTCCATGATCCGATTGTAGGACCAGATGACGTCGTCGGCCGTCATTTTGCGGCCATTGTGGAAATACGCGTCGTCCCGCAGCTTGAAGGTGTGAACGAAGCCTCCGCCGGAGACCACGTGCTCCTTGGCAAGCTCCAGAACCGGCTTGCCTTCCGTGGAATTCCAGATGTAGAGCGACCGGTGCAGAGCCTTGGCGTAGATCTCGTCCTGCGCGCGCTGCGTCGTATGAATGTCGAGGCTGGTGAAACTCGAGCCATAGGGCGCGGTCATGCGGATGGTTCCGCCCTTGCGCGGTGTCTGGGCCTCCGCCGTGGCGGCAAGCGCCAGTCCCAAGCCAGCAACGATCGCCATTGTCCTGAACATCATGTGTCCCCCCAATGTAGGCGTGCTCTGATCGGCGAGTTGACCATTCACAGCATGTCGAATGCAAGCGCCTTGAAGGAATGACCTATGCGATCCGGGCTTCACCTCTTCCCGTGGGGAGAGGTGAAGCCGGATCGCCGACCGGGTCCAAATTCGTCATGCCTGGCCGGCGGCGAACTCCGGCTGCCAGTCGCGCAGTTTCCGCGCTGCACTGGTGACGTCGCCGATAGCTGCAAACGCCCCCGCCTCCACCATCATCGCCCGCGCCAGCCGTACGGCGCGGGCTTCGCTGATCGCCCGCGTGCGCAGGTCCGCGATCAGCTCGAAATCGATGTTGTGGGCGAGCCCGAAGATGCGGCGGATGATTTTTGCGGCTGCGAAGCCGACCGTGTCGGCGAACAGGCGCTGCATGTAGGCCTGCCGTTCGGCTTCCAGCCGTGCGGCGCCCTGCTCGCCGGCAAAGAGCGAGACGGGATAGGCATCGCCTTCGGCTCCGGCGCGCCAGAGGTCGAGGAATTTGCGGGCGAACTCGCGCCAGACCTGCTCGACCGTCTCCAGCACCCAGACTTCGAATGCGGCGCGCTCGCCCGGCGAGCGCTCGTGGCCGGCGGAGGCGAAATAGGCCATCAGGAGGTTGGCGAGCACGGCCCCGACGTCGAACCCCATCGGGCCGTAGAACGCGAATTCGGGGTCGATCACATGGGTCTCGCTCTCCGTCACCATGATCGAGCCGGTGTGGAGGTCGCCGTGAATCAGCGCCTCGGGGCTTGCCATGAACTTCAGCTTGAGGCGGGAGATCGCCACATGCAGCTCCATGTCATCGCGGAGGCTTGCCGCCAGGCCGTCGAGATACGGCGCGGTCCAGCGGTTCTGCTCGGCGATGCGGTAGGGATCGGTGAAGATCAGGTCCTCGGTGATCTTGCACAGCGCATGGTTGCCGGCGAAGGCCGCGATGCCCTGCTTCTTCTCGGCCGCGGAGAGCGCTAGGTCGGAGGTGAAGAACAAGGTCCTCGCCATGAAGGTGGTGATGTCGTCGACAAAGTGCGGATATTGCGTTGCCGCGACCAACCCCTTGCGCATGATGATGTGGGGCTCGAGCAGCTCCATCATCGTGAGCGCCAGTGCCTCGTTGTGATGCAGCAGCGCCGGCACGAGGCCCGGCGCGAGCTGGGCCTGCTTCGACAGCGCCAGGTATTCGTAATGAGCCCGCGACAGCGGCAGCGGCCAGCTCTCGCCAACGAGGCGGACATAGGGCAGCGCCTGCTTCACCGCGATGCCGCCGCAATTGCCCTTGACAATGAAGACGAGGTTGAGATTGCCGTCGCCGACCTCGGTGATCGCCCAGGATGGCGGCTCGCCGCCGAGCAGTGCCCTAAGCTCCGGCAGGCCTGCGAGATAATCCCGCAACGCCGCCTCATGCAGAATTCGGTAGTCCCCCGCCTGCGCCTCGACCATAACGATCCCATCCCATGTTTGGCGTGGCCGGATCGTTACTCCCGCTCCAGGAAGCTCGAGCCGATCTCGGCCTTTCTTTTGATCGGATCGTAATCACAATAGATGCTATCCGCCACCAGGGTGTAGCTGGCGCTGACGGTGTATTTGTCGAGCTTGACCGAGTTCAGGCCGATCACCGACGTGCTCTTGCCGCCGTTCCATTTGAACGGCGTCGAGCTCTTGGCCTGCTCGCAGGCCATCACGGCTTCGTTGAAGACGTAGCCCTCGACGAACGCCTTCAGGGTGCGCACCTGCACCGCCATCTTCCATTCGACATAGCCGATGGCACCGAGACCGGCGACGATCAGGACCAGAAGCGCAACAACGACCCGCTGAAAAGTCATTCGTCCCCCCAATAAAAAAGCACAAAATTCCAGGCGAGAGGAGCGCGCACGCCTCGTCCTTCGAGACGACCGCTTCGCGGTCTCCTCAGGATGAGGCTAACGGACATCGGCGCGCGTTGGAACTGCTACCGCGCACTCGGTCCTCATCCCTGAGGGCCCGCCAAAGGCCGGCGTCTCGAAGGATGGGCCGCACGGAAACCGCTCGCAAGACTGGGTAGTCCCGCTCAGTTGAGAGATAAGCTAAAACGGCATTCCCATCATCTTCGACAGGCGCTCGATCGACAGATAGCCGGCGTGATAGGCCATCATGCCTAGCCCATAGATGATCGCCGAGATGATCGTGGTCCAGATCAGCTTGCGTCCCATCCGCGTCAGGATTGGCGCGCCAGGATCGGTGCCAGGCGCACCGACGCCGTCCTCATGCTGGCTACGCACGCCGAACGGCAGCGTCAGGAACAGCGCGACCCACCAGATGACGAAGTAGATCGCGATGGCGGTCGATATCTGGATGGCCATGGGGCGGCCTTATGCCTGCTCGATCTCGACCAGCGCGCCGGAAAAATCCTTGGGGTGCAGGAACAGCACCGGCTTGCCGTGGGCGCCGATCTTGGGCACACCGTCGCCGAGCACGCGCGCACCCTCCTTCACCAAGGTGTCGCGCGAGGCGATGATGTCGACGACCTCGTAGCACACATGATGAATGCCGCCGTCGGCGTTGCGCTCGAGGAATTTGGCGATCGGCGAGGCCTCGCCATAGGGCTCGATGAACTCGATCTTGGTGTTAGGCAGCGTCACGAACACGGTAGTGACGCCATGCTCGGGCAGCGCGACGGCTTCCGAAATTTGCACCCCGAACGCCGCGCCATAGATCTTGGCCGCCTTGACAGCGTCCTTGGTCGCGATCGCCACATGGTTGAGCCGGCCCAGCATCTTCCCCTCCTCAAACTGTCAGCACGTGTACCAGACAGGGGGGCTTTTTGCCCCAATGTTCGTTGATCACGGCCCGGACAGCGCGTCGTACCGATTCAGCCAGCGCGTCCGGATCGCGGCGGCGCGGCCGCGGCAGGCTCTCGATGGTAGAGACCACGGCGTCGAAGACGATGTCATCGAAGGCCTCACCCCCCCTGTTCTTCTCGGGGATTCCGACCAGATCGATCTCGGGATCATCGGCGAGCTCGCCCTGCTCCGTCATGGCGACAGCAACGAAGGCGCAACCGGAAAAGGCCATGCGCCGCCGCTCGACCACCGCGCGGGACTTGGAGTCCTCCAAAATCGTGCCGTCCTTGTAGAGACGGCCCGACGGCACCTCGCCGATGATGCCGGGATCGCCGGGACCGAGCTTGACGAGGTCGCCGTTGCGGCAGACCAGCACGCGCGGCACGCCGGCGGCGCGCGCGAGCTTTGCGTGCTCGTGCAGGTGCAGGGCCTCGCCATGGACGGGGATCAGGAGCTGCGGCTTCACCCAGGAGATCAGGTCGCGCAACTCGTCGCGGCGGGGATGGCCGGAGACATGGACCAGATGCTCGCGGTCGGTGATGATCTCGACGCCCTGGAGCACCAGATTGTTGATGATCGAGCCGACCGCTTTCTCGTTGCCGGGAATGGTGCGCGAGGAGAAGATGACGCTGTCGCCGCGGTTGAGCGTGATCTCGGGATGATCGTCATTGGCGATGCGCGCTAGCGCCGCGCGCGGCTCACCCTGACTGCCGGTGCACAGCGCCAGCACCTTGTCCTGCGGAAGATGGCCGTAAATGTCGGGTGAGCGGAAATTCTGCACGCCGTCGAGATAACCGGTCTCGCGCGCGACCTGCACCACGCGCTCCATGGCGCGGCCGACCACGACAACCTCGCGGTCGGCGGCTTTCGCAGCCTCAGCCACGGCCTTGATGCGGGCGACGTTGGAGGCGAACGTCGTCACCGCTACGCGGCCCTTGGCGGCCTTGACCAGATCGATAATGGTTCTGGCGACCTCGGCCTCCGACGGCGAGCGGCCGTCGCGCACGGCGTTGGTGGAATCGCCGATCAGGGCGAGCACGCCCTCCTCGCCCAGCTCGCGCAGGCGCTTCTCGTCGGTCGGGGCCCCCAGCGTCGGGGTCGGGTCGATCTTCCAGTCGCCGGTGTGCAGCACGATGCCGACCTCGGTGTGGATCGCCAGCGCGTGCGCTTCCGGAATCGAGTGCGCCATCGGGATGAACTCGACGTTGAACGGGCCGACATCGACGCGGCCCCCCGACGGGACCACCGTCACCGGAATGTTCGGAGCACCGCGCTCGGCGGCGCATTTGGCCTCGAACAACGCCGCGCTGAACTTGGTTGCGTAGATCGGGCATTGCAGCTTCGGCCAGAGATCGATGATGGCGCCGAAATGATCCTCATGGGCGTGGGTCAGCACCAGACCCATCAGATTCTTGCGTTCCTTCTCCAGGAAAGAGATGTCCGGCATGATCAGGTCGATGCCCGGCAGGTGCTCCTCGTCGCCGAAGGAGACGCCGAGATCGACCGCGAGCCAGGCGCGCTGGTGGCGGTTGCCGAGGCCGTAGACCGACAGGTTCATGCCGATCTCGCCGACACCGCCGAGTGGCGCAAACACGAGTTCGTCGGGCCTCGCCATCACGCAGCTCCCACGGAGGCGGCCGGGCCGAAGAACACCTCGCCCGCTGCGACCGGCACCCGCCGCCCCTCCGCGGTGCGGACGATCAGGCAGCCGGTGTCATCGATGGTGTCAAAAATGCCTTCCAGCGTCGTCGCTCCTGTGTGGATTGCGACCTTCTCGCCGAGACCGGCTGCGCGTTGCAGCCAGAGCCTGCGGATCTCGGCAAAGCCGCGGCCATTGTCCCAGATCCCGCGGAACTCGACCCAGGCGTCGGACAGGGCGGCAAACAACTCCTCCGCGCTGATCTGGACACCGAGCGCGGCCAGCGACACCGCCGGCGTCGGCGTGCCCTCGGGCGCGGCGACGACATTGGTTCCGATGCCGACGACCACAGCAAGGCGATCGCCAATGGCCTCGGCCTCGAGCGCAATGCCGACCAGCTTCTTGCCGCCGGCAAGCACGTCGTTCGGCCATTTCAGGGCATAGCGGGGACGACCCTCGCCGAGGCGGAGCGCCGCCTCCAGGCTGACCTTCTCGAGCGCCGTCTCCTCCGCGAGCCCGGCGGCAAAGCCGAGCGTCGCGGCGACGGCAGGGGCGACGTCCATGACTTCGAGGATGCTGGCAGCGAGATTGCCCCGAGGCGCGATCCAGGCGCGCTGGCGCCGGCCGCGGCCGGCGGTCTGCTCGGACGTGACGAACCACATCGGGCCGCGTTCGCCGGCGCGGGCGTGCTCGATCGCGTCGGTATTGGTCGAGCCGGTCCGTTCGAAGGCCGCGAGCTTGTAGCCCGCCGATTGTGCACGAGGACCGAGCGCGAACCCCATTCTAGAACAGCGACTTTGCCGCGGCGGAGGCGACGCTCACGACGGGCCCCGCGAACAGCGCAAACAGCAGGTTGAACAAGCCCGCGACCGCCAGCACCGTCCGCACCTCGATCCTAACAGGATCGACCTGGCCGGCCGGCTCGTCAAAGTACATCGTTTTGACGATGGCGAGATAGTAGTAGGCGCCGACGACGCTGGTCAGCACGCCGATGACAGCGAGCGTGAACAGGTTCGCCTTGATGGCAGCGACGAAGACGTACCATTTCGCGAAGAAGCCGGCGAGCGGCGGGATGCCGGCGAGCGAGAACAGCAGCATCGCGAACATGAAGGCGAGCAGCGGATTGGTCCGCGATAGACCTGCGAAATCGCTGATCTGCTCCACGGCCTGGCCGTTGCGCCGCATGGCAAGGATGATCGAGAACGAGCCGAGCGTCATCGCGACATAGATCACGATGTACATCAACACGCCTTGCGCACCTTCGACCGTGCCGGAGGCGAGGCCGACCAGCGCGAAGCCCATGTGGCCGATCGAAGAGTACGCCATCAGGCGCTTGATGTTGCTCTGGCCGATCGCGGCGAAGGAGCCGAGCGCCATCGAGGCGATCGCCACGAACACCAGGATCTGCTGCCACTGCGAGACGATGCCGGGGAATGCGGTTAGCGTGACGCGGGTGAAGACCGCAAGCGCGGCCACCTTCGGCGCCGAGGCGAAGAAGGCGGTAACCGGCGTCGGCGCGCCTTCATATACGTCCGGCGTCCACATGTGGAACGGCACGGCGGAGACCTTGAAGCAGAGGCCGGCGAGCAGGAAGACCAGGCCAAAGACGAGGCCGACATTCGAGACCGTCGCTGCCGATGCGATGCCGGTGAAGCTGACCGTGCCGGTGAAGCCATAGACCAGCGAGGCGCCGTAGAGCAGCATGCCCGAGGACAGCGCGCCGAGCACAAAATACTTCAGGCCGGCTTCGGTCGACTTGGCATTGTCGCGGTTCGAGGCCGCCACGACATAGAGCGCCAGCGACATCAATTCGAGGCCGAGATAGAGCGAGATCAGATCGCCGGCCGAGATCAGCACCATCATGCCGAGCGTCGAGAGCAGCACCAGGATCGAATATTCGAAGATCCGCCGCGACGGATCGGACAGGAACTCGGTCGAGAGCACCAGTGTCACCGCCGAGCCGATCAAGGCCAGGATCTTCATGAAGCGGGCGAAATCGTCGACGATGAAGCTGCCGCCGAAAGTGACCTGCTTGCCCGCGGGCTGCATGTAGACGAGCGCGCCGACTACGATGAGCAGCACCACCGCCAGCGAGGTGACGGTCTTGGTCGTCCCCTGCCCGCGATAGGCTCCCAGCATCAGGAGCGCCATCGCGCCGACCGCGAGCACGAGCTCGGGCAGCACCGGCGCCAATTGATATCCTGCAGTCTCAAAGCTCATGGCGATATCCTGACCTGCCCGATCACTGGAGCAGTGCGGCGGCCTTCACGGCCGTCACAGCGGTGTTGTAGTTGTTGACGAGTTGCTGGACCGAGGCGGCCGACATGTCGAGCACCGGCTTCGGATAGACACCGAACAGGATCGTCAGCGCAATCAGCGGGAACAGCGTCACGCATTCACGCAAGGTGAGATCTTTCATGCTCATCAGCGACGGCTTGACCAGCGCCCCGAACACGACCTTGCGGTAGAGCCACAGCGCGTAACCTGCCGACAGGATCACGCCGAAGGTGGCGAAGAACGCGGTCGGGATCGAGACCTTGAAGGTGCCGAGCAGCGTCATGAACTCGCCGACGAAGCCGCTCGTCCCGGGCAGACCGACATTGGCCATGGTGAAGACCATGAAGGTCATCGCGTAGAGCGGCATCCGGTTGACGAGGCCGCCATAGGCCGCGATCTCGCGGGTGTGCAGGCGGTCGTAGACGACACCGACGCAGAGGAACAGCGCACCGGAGACGATGCCGTGCGAGATCATCTGGAACATGCCGCCGGCGACGCCCTGCATGGTGCCGGCGAAGATGCCCATTGTGACGAAGCCCATATGCGCCACGGACGAGTACGCGATCAGCTTCTTCATGTCCTCCTGCATCAACGCCACCAGCGAGGTGTAGATGATGGCGATGGCCGAGAGCGTGAAGATCAGCGGCGCGAAGTCATGCGAGGCCAGCGGGAACATCGGCAGCGAGAAGCGCAGGAAGCCGTAGCCGCCCATCTTCAAGAGGATCGCGGCAAGGACGACCGAGCCCGCGGTCGGCGCCTCGACGTGCGCGTCGGGCAGCCAGGTGTGCACCGGCCACATCGGCATCTTCACCGCGAACGAGGCGAAGAAGGCCAGCCACGCCCAGGTCTGCAAGGAGCGCGGCACGGCGGTGTGCATCAGGGTCGGGATATCGGTGGTGCCGCCGTTCCAATACAGCGCCATGATGGCGAGCAGCATCAAGACCGAGCCGAGCAGCGTGTAGAGGAAGAACTTAAATGACGCATAGACCCGGCGCGGACCGCCCCAGACGCCGATGATCAGGAACATCGGGATCAGGCCGCCTTCAAAGAACAGGTAGAACAGCACGAGATCGAGCGCCGAGAAGGTGCCGATCATCAGCGTTTCCAGGATCAGGAACGCCATCATGTATTCGCGGACGCGGTTCGTAACCGCCTTCCAGCTCGCAATGATGCAGAACGGCATGATCGCGGTGGTCAGGATCACGAGCGGCAGCGAAATGCCGTCGACGCCCATGTGGTAGGTGATGCCGGTGGCGAGCCAGTTCGCCTTCTCGACGAACTGGAAGTCGGGGTTTGCGGGATCGAAGCGCATGACCAGGATCACCGACACCGCAAAGGTGATCAGCGTGGTCCAGAGCGCAATCCAGCGCGAGTTGCGCTTGGCCGCCTCGTCATCGCCGCGGCTGAGATAGACGATCAGCGCTCCGACCAGCGGCAGGAACGTCGTGACCGAAAGGATGGGCCAGGTTGTCATTTACTGGCCTCCAAAGCCGAACATGAACCAGGTGATCAGGCTGGCGGCGCCGATCAGCATGGCGAATGCGTAGTGATAGAGATAGCCGGTCTGGATCTTCACGACGTTGCGAGTGACGTCCAGGACCCGCGCCGAGATGCCGTCGGGACCGAGTCCGTCGATGATGAAGCCATCGCCCTTCTTCCAGAGCTGATAACCAATCCACTTCGCCGGACGGACAAAGATGATGTCGTAGAGCTCGTCGAAGTACCATTTGTTGAGCAGGAACTGGTACAGCATCGGCTGCGTCTTCGCGAGCTCGACCGGCAGATAGGGCGCGCGGATATAGAACAGGTACGACACCAGGAAGCCCAGCACCATCATCACCGTCGGCAGGAAGGCGATGGTCTCGGGGATGTGGTGCATCTCCTCGATGATGTGCGGGTTCATCTTCACGGATTCGCGGAAGAACTCCTCGATGCCGTGGCCGGCGAACAGCTCCTTGAACGGCAAGCCGGCGACGAATGAGCCGACCGCGAGCACGCCGATCGGGATCAGCATCCAGATCGGAGCCTCATGCGCGGCCTCGTAATGATGCTCGTCATGCGGTTCGCCGTGGAAGGTCTTGAAGATCAGGCGCCAGGAGTAGAACGAGGTCAGGCCCGCGGCAGCGACCGTCATCAGGAAGCCGTAGACGCCGAACGGGTTGTGCGCGGCGTAGGCGGACTCGATGATCGCATCCTTGGAGAAGTAGCCGGCGGTGAGTGGGAAGCCGGTCAGGGCCAGCGTGCCGACCACCATCACCGCGTAGGTGTAAGGGATCTTGCGCCAGAGGCCGCCCATGTTGCGGATGTCCTGCTCGTGGTGCATCGCGTAGATCACCGAGCCGGAACCCAAGAACAGCAGCGCCTTGAAGAAGGCGTGGGTGAACAGGTGGAACATGCCGACCGAATAGGCGCCGGCTCCCATCGCCACGAACATGTAGCCGAGCTGCGAACAGGTCGAATAGGCGACGATGCGCTTGATGTCGTTCTGGACGAGGCCGATGGTCGCCGCGAAGAACGCGGTGGTGGCGCCGAAGAACATCACGACGGCCTGAGCGTTCGGGGCGAGCTCGAACAGCGGCGACAGCCGCGCCACCATGAACACGCCCGCAGTGACCATGGTCGCGGCGTGAATGAGCGCGGAGACCGGCGTCGGACCCTCCATCGCGTCCGGCAACCAGGTGTGCAGCAGGAACTGCGCCGACTTGCCCATCGCGCCCATGAAGAGCAGCAGGCAGGTCAGGGTCAGCGCGTCGGCGTGCCAGCCGAGGAAGTCGATGGTCTTGCCGGTCAGGCCGGGTGCGGCATGGAAGATGGTCTCGAAGTCGGTCGAGCCGACCAGCATGAAGATCGCGAAGATGCCGAGCGCGAAGCCGAAATCGCCGACGCGGTTGACCACGAAGGCCTTGATCGCCGCCGCATTCGCTGACGGCTTCTGGTACCAGAATCCGATCAGGAGATAGCTGGCCAGACCCACGCCTTCCCAGCCGAAGAACAGCTGCACGAGGTTGTCCGCGGTCACCAGCATCAGCATCGCGAAGGTGAACAGCGAGAGATAGCCGAAGAAGCGCGGCCGGTTCGGGTCCTCGTCCATGTAGCCGATGGAATAGAGGTGCACGAGCGAGGACACGGTGGTCACCACCACCAGCATCACGGCCGTCAGCGTGTCGACCCGCAGCGTCCACCAGACCTGGAGGTCGCCGGAGAAGATCCAGGGCAGCAGCTGGATGCGCGCGTCGTGGTGCATGAAACCGACATCGACCAGCGTCATCCAGGACAAGGCCGCCGACACAAACAAGAGCGCGGTCGTGATCAGCTCGGCGCCGCGCGAGCCCGCGGCCGGCGGCTCAGTCGGGCCGTGGCCATGATCGTCATGTCCGTCGCCGGGCTCGTGATGGGTTTCGTGGATGACGGACGCATCCTCGTTGATCGTATCGGACGCATGGGCGTGCGCGCCGTGGCCGTGGTCCCCGTGATGCTCGACCTCGTCACCCGAGGGGTTGCGGGCGTGCGCGCCCACGAGCGCGATCAGGCCAGCCAGAATGGCGCCCAGCAGAGGCAGGAAAACGATTGCCTGAACCATTTGAGAGCTCAGCCCTTCATCAGATTGACGTCCTCAACCGCGATCGAGCCGCGGTTGCGGAAATAGACCACCAGGATGGCGAGACCGATCGCGGCTTCGGCGGCGGCGACGGTCAGCACCAAAAGCGCGAAGACCTGGCCGACGATGTCGCCGAGGAAGGTCGAGAACGCCACGAGGTTGATGTTGACCGAGAGCAGGATCAGCTCGATCGACATCAGGATGACGATGATGTTCTTGCGGTTCAGGAAGATGCCGAGGATGCCGAGCGTGAACAGGATCGCGCCGACCGCCAGATAGTGTCCGAGCCCGATCGTCATTTCACCCACTCCGCCGCGTCGGCATCCGAAAGCCCCTGCCCCGGCGCCACCTTGCGCATCGCCATCGCCATTTCCGGCGTGCGCGCGTTCTGAACGTTGATGTCCTGCCGCTTCACGCTCGCCTTGTGACGCAGCGTCAGCACGATGGCGCCGATCATGGCGACCAGCAGCACCATGCCCGAGAGCTGGAAGTAGTGGATGTACTTCGTATAGAGCACGAGACCGAGCGCCTCGGTGTTGCTGACATTGGCCGGGATCGCCGCCGTGATCGTCTTGCTGACGCTCGGATTGATGACCCAGAAGCCGACGGTGAGCAGCAGCTCGAACAGGAAGATGCCGCCGACCACGAGGCCGACAGGCAAGTACTCGATGAAGCCCTCGCGCAGCTCGAGGAAGTCGACGTCGAGCATCATGATCACGAACAGGAACAGCACCGCGACGGCGCCGACATAGACGACGATCAGGATCATCGCCAGGAATTCGGCACCCATCAGCACGAACAGACCGGAGGCGTTGACGAAGGCCAGGATCAGGTACAGCACGGAGTGCACGGGATTGCGCGACACAATCACCATCACCGCCGACGCGACGCAGACGCTGGCGAACAGATAGAAGAACAGCGCGGGAAGGATCATACTCTCATCTCACCGGTACGGCGCGTCGAGCTCGATCGCTTTCGCGATCTCGCGTTCCCAGCGGTCGCCATTGGCGAGCAGCTTGGCCTTGTCATAGAACAGCTCCTCGCGGGTCTCGGTCGCGAACTCAAAGTTCGGACCTTCGACGATGGCGTCGACCGGACAGGCCTCCTGGCAGAGGCCACAATAGATGCACTTCACCATGTCGATGTCGTAGCGCACGGTGCGGCGGGTGCCGTCGTTGCGGCGCGGGCCGGCCTCGATGGTGATGGCCTGCGCCGGGCAGACCGCTTCGCACAGCTTGCAGGCGATGCAGCGTTCTTCGCCGTTCGGATAGCGGCGCAGCGCATGCTCGCCGCGGAAGCGCGGCGAGATCGGGCCCTTCTCGAACGGGTAGTTCAGCGTCGGCTTCGGCTGGAAGAAATAGCGCATGGCGAGGAAGAACGCCGAGACGAATTCCGACAGCAGAAGCGAGCGTGCAGTGGCGTTGACGTTGATACCCATGACGGCCCTCACTTCGGCGCGATGCCGGCGAAATGCAGCACGCCGGCCACCACGATCACCATCGCCAGCGAGATCGGCAGGAACACCTTCCAGCCGAGACGCATCAGTTGATCGTAGCGGTAGCGCGGCACGATCGCCTTGGCCATCGCGAACAGGAAGAACATGAAGAATAGTTTCAGGGAGAACCAGATGATCCCCGGCACCCAGTTGAAGGGCGGCAGGTCGACCGGCGGCAGCCAGCCTCCGAGGAACAGGATCGTCGCCATCGCGCACATCGTGACGATCGCGACATACTCGCCGAGCATGAACAAGAGGTACGGCGTCGAGCCGTATTCGACCATGAAGCCCGCGACGAGCTCGGATTCGGCTTCGACGAGGTCGAAGGGCGGACGGTTGGTTTCTGCCAGCGCCGAGACGTAGAACACCACGAACATCGGGAACAGCGGCCAGACGTACCAGTTCAGGATGGTGAGCTGCGGCAGCCCGATCAGGCTGGCAAGGCCGCGCGCATGCTGAGCCTCGACCACGGCCGACAGGTTCAGCGTGCCGGCGCAGAGCAGCACCGTGATGATGACGAAGCCGATCGAGACCTCGTACGACACCATCTGCGCCGCCGAGCGCAGCGCGGCCAGGAACGGGTATTTCGAGTTCGACGACCAGCCGGCCATAATGATGCCGTAGATCGACAGCGACGAGATCGCGAAGATGAAAAGGATGCCGACATTGATGTCGGAGATCACCCAGCCGAGATTGGTCGGGATCACGGCCCAGGCGGCGAGCGCGAGCACGCAGGAGACCAGCGGTGCCAGCAGGAATACGCCCTTGTTGGCGCCGGCAGGGATGATCGGCTCCTTCAGCACGAACTTGAGCAAGTCCGCGAAGGACTGGAGCAGGCCCCAGGGTCCGACCACGTTCGGGCCGCGCCGGATCTGCACCGCCGCCCAGATCTTGCGGTCGGCGAGCAGGATATAGGCGATCGCGACCAAGAGGACAACAAGCACCAGCACGCTCTCGGCGACCATGATGATCAATGGCCAGAGGAAACCGGTCCAGAATGCGCTTTCGAAGAATTCCATCAGATCACGCTCACTCCGCTGCGGTCAGCATGTGCCCGGAGGCGAGGCGCGAACATTCTGCCATCACGGCGGACGCACGCGCGATTGGGTTGGTCAGGTAGAAGTCCTCGACCAGCGGCTTGAACGGCGCCTTCTCGGGCGAGCCGCCCTTCCCCGCCAGCTTCTTGATCTGGTCGGCGGAACCGGCCTCGATCTGGTCGAGACGGATCAGATGCGGCACGGCCTTGAAGATAGCCTGGCGAAGCTGCGCGAGCGAGTCATAGCCGAGCTTCTTGCCGAGCGCTTCCGACAGCGCACGAATGATCGCCCAGTCCTCGCGAGCTTCGCCCGGCGGGAACGCGGCGCGGCCAGTCATCTGCACCCGACCTTCGGTGTTGACATAGATCGCCGACTTCTCGGTGTAGGCGGCGGCCGGCAGGATGACGTCGGCGCGATGCGCGCCGCGGTCGCCATGGGTGCCGATATAGACGACGAAGGTGCCGTCCGGCGCCTTGATCTCGTCTGCGCCGAGCAGGAATAGCAGGTCAAGCGTTCCGAACGTGGTCATCTGCGCCGCGTTGAGCCCGCCCGCCGTGGCGGAGAAGCCGATGTCGAGCGCACCGACGCGCGAGGCGGTCTCGTGCAGCACGCCAAAGCCGTTCCAGCCGTCCTTCACCGCGCCGACGTCGAGCGCGAGCTTGGCGCTCGCGGCGAGAATGGCGGCGCCGTCGTGACGCGAGGCCGCGCCCGCGCCGACCAGGATGATCGGCGTCTTGGCGTCCTTCAGCACCTCCATGAAGGAGTGCTTGCCGGCCGCCAGATCACTGAGCGTCTCGGTGCCCGCGCCGAGATGGTCGTAGTGATAGGTCAGGTCAGCCTTGGGGCCGATCAGGCCGACCTTGAAGCCGCCGGCGCGCCAGCGCTTGCGGATGCGGGCGTTGAACACCACCGCCTCTTTCCGAGGATTGGCGCCGATGATGAGCAGCGCGTCGGCCTGCTCCACGCCTGCCAGCGTCGGGTTGAAGATGTAGGCGCCGCGGCCGAGCGCGGGATCGAAGGCGTCGCCGCCCTGCACCGCCAGATTGGTCGAGCCATACTTGGCGAGCAGATCCTTTAGCGCGAACATCTCCTCGACGCCGGCGAGGTCGCCGGCGATCGCGCCGATGCGCTTGCCGTCGGTGCGCGCCGCCTTGGCGGCGATGGCGGCGAAGGCCTCGGGCCAGCTCGCCGCGCGCAGCTTGCCGGCTTCGCGGATATAGGGCCGGTCGAGGCGCTGGGTGCGCAAACCGTCGACGACGTGGCGCGTCTTGTCGGAGATCCACTCCTCGTTCACGGCCTCGTTGATGCGCGGCAGGATACGCATCACCTCGCGGCCGCGGGTGTCGACGCGGATCGCCGATCCCAGGCCGTCCATCACGTCAATCGACTGGGTCTTGCCGAGCTCCCAGGGACGCGCCGCAAACGCATAAGGCTTGGAAGTCAGCGCGCCGACCGGGCAGATGTCGACGAGATTGCCCTGCAATTCCGACGTCAGCGCATGCTCGAGATAGGTCGTGATCTCCATGTCCTCGCCGCGCCCGGTCGCGCCCATCTCAGGGGCGCCGGCCACTTCCGCCGAGAAGCGGACGCAGCGCGTGCACTGGATGCAGCGGTTCATCGAGGTCTTGACCAGCGCGCCGAGATATTTGTCCTCGACCGCGCGCTTGTTCTCGGCAAAGCGGCTGGTGTCGACACCATAGCCCATCGCCTGGTCCTGGAGGTCGCACTCGCCGCCCTGGTCGCAGATCGGGCAATCCAGCGGATGGTTGATGAGAAGGAATTCCATCACGCCTTCGCGCGCCTTCTTCACCATCGGCGAACGCGTCGAAATCTCCGGCGGCTCGCCCTTGGGGCCCGGACGGCAGTCGCGCACGCCCCAGGCGCAGCTCGCGACCGGCTTCGGGCCGCCCTTCACTTCGACGAGGCACATCCGGCAATTGCCGGCGATCGACAGCCGCTCGTGATAGCAGAAGCGCGGAATCTCGGCGCCCGCGGCCTCACACGCCTGAAGCAGCGTATATTCGGCGGGGACATCGATCTCTTTGCCGTCGATGATGAGCTTGGTCATACCTTAAGTCTTTCTCAGTGCGGCTGATCGACCAGATCGAGACGCCGCTCGATACGGTCCAGCCGTTCTTCAACGCGATCGATCCGTGGGTCGATGCCCGCAATGGCGATCTCGACCTGCGCCAGCCTCAAATCAATGTGGCCCATTCTCTCTTCAACGTTGGTGACGCGGGTCTTCAGATCGCTCACATCCGCGGACACGCGATCGAGCTTTTCGTCGATCCGACGAAGATAAACGAGCACGATGTTGTCCGGCTGGTCGGTCATCGCCCTACTCCGCCGCGACCATGTGCACGGGATCGCGGACGCCGATATCGTCGACATCGGCCTTGTGGGAATACTGGTCGATGCGCGCTTCGATCTCGTGACGGAAATGCGCGATAAGGCCCTGGATCGGCCAGGCCGCCGCATCGCCGAGCGCGCAGATGGTGTGGCCCTCGACCTGCTTCGTCACCTCCAGCAGCATGTCGATCTCGCGCTTATGCGCACGGCCCTCGGCCATGCGGGTCAGCACGCGCCACATCCACCCCGTGCCCTCGCGGCACGGCGTGCACTGGCCACAGCTCTCATGCTTGTAGAAATAGGAGATGCGAGCGATCGCACGGATCAAATCGGTCGACTTGTCCATCACGATCACGGCCGCGGTGCCGAGGCCCGAGCGCAGCTTGCTCAAGCTGTCGAAATCCATCGGCGTGTCGATGATCTGCTCGGCCGGCACCATGCGCACCGACGAGCCGCCGGGGATCACGGCCTTGAGATTGTCCCAGCCGCCGCGGATGCCGCCGCAATGCTTGTCGATCAGCTCACGGAACGGAATGCCCATGGCCTCTTCGACGTTGCAGGGCCGCTCGACATGGCCGGAGATGCAGAAGAGTTTGGTGCCGACATTGTTCGGACGGCCGATGCCGGCGAACCAGGCCGCGCCACGGCGCAGAATGTCCGGCGCGACGGCGATCGACTCGACGTTGTTGACGGTGGTCGGGCAGCCGAACAGACCGACATTGGCCGGGAACGGCGGCTTCAGCCGTGGCTGGCCCTTCTTGCCCTCGAGGCTTTCGAGCAGCGCGGTCTCCTCGCCGCAGATATAGGCCCCGGCGCCGTGCGCGACATAGATGTCGAACGGCCAGCCGTTGACATTGTCCTTGCCGACCAGCTTGGCCTCATAGGCCTGGTCGATCGCGGCCTGGAGACGTTCGCGCTCGCGGATGAACTCGCCGCGGACGTAGATGTAGCAGGCATGCGCATTCATCGCGAAGCTTGCGATCAGGCAGCCCTCGACCAACAGGTGCGGATCATGCCGCATGATCTCGCGGTCCTTGCAGGTGCCGGGCTCGGATTCGTCGGCATTGACGACGAGATAGCTCGGCCGGCCGTCGGTCGATTCCTTCGGCATGAACGACCATTTCAGGCCGGTGGGAAAGCCGGCGCCGCCGCGGCCGCGGAGCCCCGAGGCCTTCATCTCGTTGATGATCCAGTCGCGGCCCTTATCGACGATGGCCTTGGTGCCATCCCAGGCGCCGCGGCGCCGCGCGCCCTCGAGCCCCCAATCGTGGAGGCCGTAGAGGTTCTTGAAGATGCGGTCCTTGTCCTCGAGCATTTCAGTGCTTTCCGATCAACGATTGGACTGCTTGTAGGCAAGTCCGGCGGCGCAGACGCCAAACGTCAGCGCCCAGAGCAGGCTGGATTCCAGCGATGCGTTCAGGCTGAAACGCTGCAGCAGGAAGATGAACACGGCCGCCACGGCGGCGTGCATGGCGATGAAGCCCCACTTCTTCACGGCACCGCTCCCCTGCACTGAACGCGACGAGAGATCACGCATCAGGTGACCTCCTTCAGCGTGGTCGGCCCGGTGATCGGCGCCGAGAACTGGCGGCCGTTCTGCGGACCCGGCTTGGGCGGATTGCCCGAAGCAAAACCGTCGAGCACCTTGCCGAAGCTCTCCTTGGTCAGGTCCTCATAGGTGTCCTTACCGATCAGCACCATCGGCGCGTTCACGCAGGCCCCCAGGCACTCCACCTCTTCCCAGCTGAAATTGCCGTCCTTGGACAGATGGAAGGGCTCGTGATGGATGCGGTGCTCGCACACATGGATTAGATCCTCGGCACCGCGCAGGCGGCACGGCGTGGTGCCGCAAACCTGGACGTGGGCCTTCTTGCCGACCGGCGCGAGCTGGAACATCGTGTAGAAGGTCGCGACTTCCAGCACGCGGATATAGGGCATGTCGAGCATGTCGGCGATCACGCGGATTGCGGCTTCCGAGACCCAGCCCTCGTTCTGCTCCTGCGCGCGCCAGAGGATGGCGATGACAGCGGAGGCCTGGCGTCCGGCCGGATATTTCGCGATCTGCTGCCTGGCGAATGCGAGGTTCTCCGCCGTGAACGCAAAGCTCGCGGGCTGGACTTCCTTCGGTGCTAATCGGCGAACGGACATGGCTTCAATCTCTCATTGCATGCGGCGCGCGGTCTTGGCATTCGGGTTCTTGGCGTTCAGGTTCTTGGCATTCAGGGCTTCGATCCTGTCCTGCCAGAATGCGCTCGCGGTGCCGAAAACGTTGTAGCCGACGTGGGTCGAGACCTTGATGCGGTCGAGGATCGACAGCTCGGTCACGGTCTCCATCCGGTTGCTGCGCGGATCGAACACGATCAGCTTCAGCGGGGTCTGTTCGAGGATGTAGCGCGACACGGCATGGGAGCGGTCGCTGCCGTGCTCCTCGCACATGATGACGCTGTCGGCCTGGAGCAGCCGGGCCCCGCCCTTGATCGCCTCGATCTCGACGCCCTCGACGTCGAGCTTGATCAGGTACTTGCCAGCGGCGGCAACCTTGCCATCGTCGATCAGGTCGTCGAGCGCGATGACAGGCACCTCCTCGCCGCCCGCGGAGGGATTGCCGGCGATGCTGAAGGCCTCGTGCTTGGTGCCGGATAGCCGCGCGGTGCCGCGGGCTGCGCCGATCGCGCACTTCATCGTCTCGAAGCGGTTGCCGTTGACGCGGGCGTTGTTGGCGAGCTTCGGATAGTTCTGGCCCGACGGCTCGATCGCGATCGCCTTGTGCGAACCGAACGGCCTGCTCGACACCAGCACCGACCAGTAGCCGTAATTGGCGCCGCAATCGAGCAGCGTGTAGTCGACGTCGACGGAGTCGGAAAACAACAGCTCGAGCTCGTCCTCGTAATTGTAGGAGCGGTTGAGCAGCTTGCTCCAATAACCGTCGCCGTAAGGAAATTCGAATACCGCGTCGGGATTGAGCCTGATCGCGATGTTGCGCTCGGGCAGCGTCTTCCGCAGCAGGTTCGCGCAGGCGATGTAGCCCATATGCGAAAAGTGCGACGAGATCTTCGATCCTGTAACTAGCGCCAAGGCAGCCGTCCGCTCCCACAGGTTGGCCCCTTCAAGGGCCCCCGAGGCACGGTCAAACTGAATTGGCGCCTGCGCCATCACCGATCGACCTCTCCGAACACGATGTCGAGGGAGCCGAGGATGGCCGAGACGTCGGCGAGCAGATGGCCGCGGCAGATGTGGTCCATGGCCTGGAGATGGGCAAAGCCCGGCGCGCGGATCTTGCACTTGTAGGGCTTGTTGGTGCCGTCGGAGACGAGATAGACGCCGAACTCGCCCTTCGGCGCCTCGACCGCAGCATAGACTTCGCCGGCCGGCACGTGGACGCCTTCGGTGTAGAGCTTGAAGTGGTGGATCAGCGCTTCCATCGAGCGCTTCATCTCGCCGCGGCGCGGCGGCGCGACCTTGTTGTCGGCGACGACGATGGGCCCCTTGCCATCGGGCGCGTTCAGCTTCTGGATGCACTGCTTCATGATGCGCACGGACTGGCGCATCTCTTCCATGCGGATCAGGTAGCGATCGTAGCAGTCGCCGTTCTTGCCGATTGGAATGTCGAAATCCATCTCGGCGTAGCATTCATAGGGCTGCGACTTGCGCAGGTCCCAGGCTGCACCCGAGCCGCGCACCATCACGCCCGAAAAGCCCCACTCCCAGGCTTCCTTGAGCGGCACGACGCCGATGTCGACGTTGCGCTGCTTGAAGATGCGGTTGGCGGTGAGCAGGCGATCGAGGTCGTCCACCACTTTCAGGAACGGATCGCACCAGGCCTCGATGTCGTCGACCAGCTTCTGCGGCAGGTCCTGGTGCACGCCGCCGACGCGGAAATAGGCGGCATGCATGCGGCTGCCCGAAGCGCGCTCGTAGAACACCATCAGCTTCTCGCGCTCTTCGAAACCCCACAGCGGCGGGGTCAGCGCGCCGACATCCATGGCCTGCGTGGTGACGTTGAGCAGATGCGACAGGATGCGGCCGATCTCGCAATAGAGCACGCGGATCAGCTGGCCGCGGCGCGGCACCTCGATGCCGAGCAGCTTTTCGGCAGCGAGGCAGAACGCGTGCTCCTGGTTCATCGGCGCGACGTAGTCGAGCCGGTCAAAATAAGGGATCGCCTGCAGGTAGGTCTTCTGCTCGATCAGCTTCTCGGTGCCGCGGTGAAGAAGGCCGATATGGGGATCGACGCGTTCGACAACTTCGCCGTCCAATTCGAGCACAAGACGCAACACGCCATGGGCCGCGGGATGCTGCGGTCCAAAATTGATGGTGAAGTTGCGGAGATTTTGCGGTTGCTCGTTCATGATCAGACCTTCGGCCCCGCTTTTTCGTCGCCCGGAAGGACCGGATAGTCCGCCCCCTCCCACGGCGAGAGAAAATCGAACTTGCGGAATTCCTGGTTGAGCCTGACAGGCTCGTAGACCACGCGCTTCTCCTGGTCGTCGTAGCGGACCTCGACGAAGCCGGTGAGCGGGAAATCCTTGCGCAGCGGATGCCCCTCGAAACCGTAATCGGTGAGGATGCGGCGCATGTCGGGATGGCCGACGAAGATCACGCCGTAGAGGTCATAGGCCTCACGCTCGAACCAGTCGGCGCCAGGGAACACATCGATCAGCGAGGGCACCTGGGTGGTCTCGTCGGCCTGGGCCCTGAGCCGGATCCGCGTGTTCAGCGTCGGCGACAGGAAGTGATAGATCACGTCGAAGCGCTTCTCGCGATCCGGATAGTCCACCGCCGTGATGTCGGTGAAGTTGACGAAGCGGCAGTTCGGATCGTCACGGAGGTACTTGACCACCTCGACAATCTTGCTCGCGTCGACGTCCACCGTGAGCTGGTTGAAGGCCAC
The DNA here is from genome assembly GCF_023073875.1 of Bradyrhizobium sp. 154. NCBI lineage: Bacteria > Pseudomonadati > Pseudomonadota > Alphaproteobacteria > Hyphomicrobiales > Nitrobacteraceae > Bradyrhizobium > Bradyrhizobium sp. 154. Next base: position 191,379 of record NZ_JADPKG010000094.1, on the reverse strand, counting down.
CGCGTGACCGGTGGCGGCGCCCGGCAGCGCGCTAACGATCGTCTGCCCCAGGGCGTCGAGCTTGGCGTCGTCCATGACGTAAAACCTTAGCGTTCGATGGTGCCGGTGCGGCGAATCTTCTTTTGAAGCAGCAGCACGCCATAGAGCAGCGCTTCCGCCGTGGGCGGGCAGCCCGGCACGTAGATGTCGATCGGCACGATGCGGTCGCAGCCGCGCACGACCGAGTAGGAATAGTGGTAGTACCCCCCGCCGTTGGCGCAGGAGCCCATCGAGATGACGTAGCGCGGCTCGGGCATCTGGTCGTAGACCTTGCGCAGCGCCGGGGCCATCTTGTTGGTCAGGGTGCCGGCGACGATCATCACGTCGGACTGGCGCGGCGAGGCGCGCGGCGCGAAGCCGAAGCGCTCGACGTCGTAACGCGGCATCGAGACTTGCATCATCTCGACCGCGCAGCATGCGAGACCGAAGGTCATCCACATCAAGGAGCCGGTGCGCGCCCAGGTGATGAGGTCGTCGGTCGCGGCCACGAAGAAGCCCTTGTCGGACAGTTCGGAATTGACCTCAAGGAAGAACGGATCATTGGCCCCGACCGGCTTGCCGGTCGACGGATCCAGTATGCCCTTGGAGGCCGGCGCAACAACCGGACCCGTGGACGATGCAGGGTTCAATCCCATTCGAGTGCTCCCTTCTTCCATTCATAGGCGAACCCGACCGTCAGCACGGCCAGGAACACCACCATGGACCAGAAGCCGGTCGCGCCAAGCTTGCCGAACGCCACCGCCCAGGGAAACAGGAACGCCACCTCGAGGTCGAAGATGATGAAGAGGATGGCGACCAGATAGAAGCGGACGTCGAACTTCATGCGGGCGTCGTCGAAGGCGTTGAAACCGCACTCATACGCCGACAGCTTTTCCGGGTCCGGCTGCTGAAACGCCACGATGAAGGGCGCGATCAGCAGCACGAGGCCGATGAGGCCCGCTACCCCTATAAAGACGACGAGTGGAAGATAGTTCTGTAGAATGCCGCTCATGACGAGCCCTTTTTCCCGCAGCCTCGGGACAGCCACGGATTCGTCCGATTTGGAATTATTCTGAGCCTTAGCGCAGTGCACCAATGGGCGCAAGACACGCTCTTTTCAGGCCCTTTGCCGCTCCCAGAACGGTGGAAATCCCGGAATCACCCCGCGCTGGTATGGAGCAGATCAGCCGACCCAGCAAGGGCGATCCCCGATCAGTCCAGGCGCGCTCGGCCGTGACGGCCACTAATTGGGAAGGCGCACCTTAATCTAGGCCGAGGCGCAGCAAAGTCCAGATTACAATCAGGACAGGGGCTCCCACCGCCCCCGAGGCCTGGCGATAGAGCGGCAGGCCGGTCGGGCAGAGCAGCAGAAAACGGTCGAGATCAGGCTGGTTCAGGTGTGGACCGCGGACCAGAGCCTGGCCGTGCGCGCCTTCACGATTGCCGCCGCTCGCCCGCGCCTACCACTTGTAGGAGACGCTGGCGGTCACGCGCCGGCGGTCGCCGTAGAAGCAGGACGTGGCCGACGCGCAGCTCGCGACGTACATCTTGTCGGTCACGTTGATCACGTTGAGCGCCGTCCGCCAGTTCTGCCATTCGTAGTGGACCGCGAGATCGCCGAGCACCACCGCGGGTACCTCGAGAGTGTTGGCAGTATCGGCCCAGGAGGAGCCGACGTAGCGCACACCGCCGCCGAACCCGAATCCTTCCAACGGTCCGTCCTTGAACGTGTAGTCGGCCCACCCCGAGACCAGGAGTTCAGGCGTGTTGGTCGGCGTCTTGCCGACCAGCGCCGGATCGAGATCCTTGCTGTTGAAGATATGATAGGCCGTGAAGGCGCCGATCAGCTTCAGCTCCCTTGTGGCATTGGCCACCGCTTCGAGCTCGATGCCGCGCGAGGTCACCTCGCCGGTCTGGTTCTGCAGCACCGGCACACTGCCCGGCAACGTCGTCGCGACATTTTGACGGACCAGATCGAAAGCTGAGACCGTGAAATAGCCGTCGAAGCCTTTTGGCGCGACCTTCACGCCGATTTCGGCCTGCTTGCCGGTCTCCGGCAGAAACAGCTGGTTCTGGGCGTTGAGGCCGATGATGGGATTGTAGCTCGTCGAATAGGAGACGTAGGGCGCGATGCCGTTGTCGAAATTATAAATCAGCCCGGCGCGGCCGCTGAACCTGCTGTCGTCGCGGCTGGCGACCATGACGCCCGTGTCGCGGGCGTCCTGCGTGGTCTCGACCCAGTCATTGCGGCCACTCAGCACCAGCGTGAAGTTGCCGAGCTTCATCTGGTCCTGGAGATAAGTGCCGGCCTGCTTCTGCGTGATCAGGAAGTTCCGGAACGGAGCGCTCGGTAATGGAACCTGGGCCGCCCCATAAACGGGATTGAAGACGTTGATCGCGGGCACGCCGAACCCGAAGGCCTGATAGTCGTCGATCTGGTAGCCCCTCAGATCGACCCCGAACAGCATGGTGTGCCCGACTGGGCCGGTGTTGAAACGGTACTCAAGCTGGTTGTCGAGATTGGCCTGATTGGCCGTGTTCTTCGCATACCAATTGTACCGATTGAGAGTGGCCGTGTTGACGTCGGCCCAACCGTTGCCGACATAGCCGCGGTATGTGATGTCCACATGTGCAAAGCGGGCGTTCTGACGGAATGTCAGGTCGTCGGTGAGATTGCGCTCGAACTGATAGCCGAGCATCTCCTGCTCGCGCGTGAACTTGTCGACGCTGGGATCGCCGATGAAGAAGCTGGTGGGAATCTTGCCGAACGAGGCGCTGGTCACTGTGCCCTGGTAAGGCAGGAAGTTGATGCCGCGGGTGTCCTGCTTCGAAGCCGAGGCCAGCACCGTCAAGGTCGTGTCGGCATCCGGCTTCCAGGTGACCGACGGGGCGATGAAGTAGTTGTTGTCGGGCGTGAAGTTGACCTGCGTGCCGCCATTCTGGACCTGGCCGAGCACGCGGGCGAACAGCTTGCCGTTCTCAGGGCTGGTGGCGACCGGTCCGCCCAAATCGAAGCGGACATAGGCGTTGCCGAAATTGTTGAAGCCGGCCTCGATGTAGCGGATCGGCTCGGCAGGCGGCATCTTGCTGATGACGTTGACGATGCCGCTCGGGCTCGATCCGCCATACAGCACGGCTGACGGACCGCGCAGCACCTCGACGCGCTCCATGTTGGGCGTCTGGAGCTTCCAGCTGGCATAGGACGTGTAGAACAGCTGCATGCCGTCGAGGAACAGTCCGATGTCCTCGGACTTAAAGCCGCGGATTAGCCACCAATCGTTGCGGGTATCCGTCCCAAAGGTCCCGGCGCGCACGCCGGCGGTGTAGCGCAGGACCTCGTCGAGCTTGTTCGGCTTCTGGTCGCGGATCTGCTCGGCACCGATCACGGAGACCGACTGCGGCGTCTCTATGATCGGCGTGTTGGTCTTGGTGCCCGACGAGCTGCGGCCGGCGACGTAGCCGTTCACCGGACCGAGCGGCGTTTCGACCACGCCGACATTGCGCTGCGGCTGCGGCTTGTTCCTGTTGGCGGTCTGCACCGACGAGCGCGGCGCACGGCGCTGAGGGGTCGCCGCGGCGCGGCGGCGCGCTTCAGGCGCCGTGACCGTCACCGACGGAATGTTCTGCGCGCCACTCTGCGCCGATGCTTGTGCGGGCGATGCCTGCGGCACCAAAACCCAAGCGGATGCGGTCGCCAACACGGCCGACCGCAGCATTCCAAGACTATTCAACGCGCCACCCCAAAGCTGCATGTTTTGATGCATCATGCCGCCAGTCCCCGCGGCGACATGCGCTTAGGAGGACGCTTATGGGAGGGCGCGCGAATTGCCTAATTGAAAGCTTCTTAGAAAAATTCTTAGAAGCACTTCAATATCTTGAAAACCGGAGATCTCAGCGCGAATTCTTCCCGTTCTCGAGCATCTCGGCGGCGGTCGCCGTGAGTTGATCAATCTGCCGCAGCAGTGCGTGGAACGGCTTCGCTCAAATGATCCAGCAGGCGCCGATTGCGTTGCTGCGCGCCGACGATCGCATCATGCGCGCGGGGGATGAAACCATTTTGCGGAACCCGCGAAACCATCCGGAAACAGAGAGTGCCTAGAAGAGGAGCCCATAGACGACGGCAAAGTCCGTCGGGAGGCTCAGATGAACCACTCAATTCACTCTGCTGATCGCGCGACCCACCTGAAGATCGTGGTGGTGGCGCTGGTTGCCGGCATTGCGGTGGCCGGGTTCGGGATTGCAGCCCGCACCCATGCCGATTACAGCCAGACTGCCCAGTCCACCCAAATCATCAAGGCCGGCAAGCCGGTGGTGGTGACCAGCGCGGGCGCGTCGCAGATTCGCTGAGACGCACTTGACCGGGCTGACCAATGGCCGCCGCCGGGCGGCCATTTTCGTTTTCCAGAGCAATGCTTAACCGAGATGCACCGGCGGAGCGCAACGTCCTTGACTTCACCATGTCCCCCCTTTAAGTCCCCCCACGTTCCGCACGCGTTCAGCGCGCCACGCGGGAGTAGCTCAGTTGGTTAGAGCGCCGGCCTGTCACGCCGGAGGTCGCGGGTTCGAGCCCCGTCTCTCGCGCCATTATTTCAATGGCTTAGCGGCATGGCCGCCCTTCAGTTTCAACTTTTCCCCGTCCCGAGTTTCAACTTTCTGAGCTTGTTCTGTTCTGAACCGAGCAACCTCCGGCCGATTTTGCGCGCCTCATCGGCTGCCCGAACCGCCGCGATGTTCACCGGCATATAGGTTTTCTGCAGCTTGCGGTTTTGGTCGATGCTGTTCGCCATTTTGGCGGCAATGGCCTCTACGGGCGCTCCTCCGGCATTCGCCTCGACCGCGCCGGTTCGGCGCATATCCATCAGCCGGCGCATCTCGCCCTTGCCGAATACCGCCCGGCGCAGGTCCGCAAAATCGTCGATCAGGGAGTCCTTGGTGTATGGAACCGGGAGGCGCGGCCGACCGCCCTTCCCCGTAGGCTTGAAGCCCTTGGTCCGGAAAATGGGCGCATCGTCGTGCAGGTCGTAGTCCAAGCCAGCGACGTAGGCCTCCACGAGTCGCTGCGAGCGTGCTGTGAGCGTTCCTATCGCGGGTTCGCCCGTCTTGGCCCGGTCGCTGGTAAACGCCATGTCGGTGCCGCTGGTGACGGCCTGCGCGGGGGTAAGGGTGCGGACGTCGACCGGGGCAAAGCCGGTATCCCAAGCTACGGCAATGACGCAGGCCAGCCCCCGGTAGCCGGCGCGCCACGCCGCCTTAACCAGGCGGACGACTTCACCCTCCTGCCACGTCTCGGTGCGGCCGGGCACGCCAGTCTTTCGGATGATCTGTGACGGGTCCGCCTCGGGCGTACAGAGCTTCATGCCGGCCAGGACGTTGTAGAGCGCCCTCCAGATCTTTAGCGCACGTCCGGCCTCGCCATCGCCCTTCGTCGTCTTGAGCCGTCCGTACCACCGGTCCAGCATTTCGAAAGTGACGGTCTTCGGATCGACGTCACCAAAAACAGGATCGATGTATTTCCAGCCGCGGTCCCAATCCTCGCGGGTGCGCGGCGGCTTTGACTTCCATTCGTTGCTGCGGCGGAAACGCTCAAAGCCGTCGCCCACGCTGCCGGTGGGATAGACGCGGGCGGGTGCCTTCTCCAACCCCTTGCGGGCGCGCTGGTAGCGCTCTTCCCATTCTCTTGCGATAGCCCAAGCATCTGGGCCGTCCTGCCCGCAAGACACGATCTGAAAGCCCATGGCGCGCATCTTCGCGGTAGGAAGCCAATAGCCATGCTTCCCTTTGCGCACAACGTAATGCTTGAGCTTAATGCTTGCCAAGGCTCGCCAGTCGCTCCTCAAATACGTCGCGAGCATCAACGGCCACACCAACCGCTGCACCGAGACCGGCACGTCGATCTAGCCAAGCATCAATCGCCAGCAGGTCATAGTGTCCAGTTACGGGGCATGCGGCGGGAAAGCCAATTCGCTGAAGTGCGGATAGTTTTGTGAGAAAGTCAGACTCGATCAGGTGTAGGCGTCGAGCGGCTTTCTGCGGCGGCACGAGGCGCGGGTCGACGGGAAAGCGAACGGAGCTTCCCCGAACGTTGTCGTTGGCGGGAATGGGCATAACACGCCCCTGAGAAATCGAATTGTTCGGCAAACCTCGCCGGCCGAGCCGACGCACAAGGGGGATGGTGAACCGCTGGCGCTTCGCTGCTGGGTTTCAGCAATCCAGTGGCCGGCGATTCACCACCGCGATTGATTATACCATACCGCTCAGGCCAGCTCAGGCGCGGCGCCCAGCTCAATGATCTCGTCATCCGAGGCCCGCGCTGACCACATCATGCGCGCGTATTGAATCCGCAGCGCGCCCTTTGGGTCCTGGCGCGCGGCCCATTTGTGGAGGTCGTCATTCGAGGACTCCCCGACACTCCAATAAAGACCGCCGTTCCGGACAATGGGATCGCTGCCTTGAGCACGTAGGCTCGTATAGTACGTGTATGCGCAAAAAGACGTGGATGGATCGATACCAGCGCTAGCCTTAAGATTTAGATTAGTCATTTATAACCCCAGTTCGTCCGGCTCATTTGACCGGCCCCGAAACTGTGTTAACACGGATTCTATGAAACGCCAACCCGTGATAACACGGAAAAAACGGGGGCCGCCCGCGACCGGCAAGGGCACGCTGGTTGGCGTTCGCCTGCAGCCTGACGACTTGTCAGCCGTCGACAACTGGATTGCAGAACAGGACAAAGCCTCTACCCGCCCTGAGGCTATTCGGACGCTGATGCGGCAGGCGCTGAAGGGGAAGCCGAGGGGCTAGAGCCGAGGTCGCAGATTGCGCGGAGCGGGCTAGCGGGTGTGCCGGCCTGGAAGTGATGGACCCAAATTAAAGAGGCTGCCAATTGAGGCAGCCTCCCGCTCAAGTTCCTTGGTACTCTCGAATTCCGTGGCTTTTAGCCTAACTAGGCAATCATGCGCACTTGGAGCGCAAACGCTTCTTCGTTGTGCTTGCGATCCTCTTCAGCTCGCCTCTTAAGTTCGGCAAGCCGCTTGGCATGGCGCGATTGGACTGGAGTCGCGGCAAAGCCTTTGGCGGTCGCACGCTTCGCGCCAAGCTTGGCAATTGCTATGATCTGCTCGCGAGTCATGACCGACTCCTATCTGCTCCTAGTAAACGTCATGTTGACACACCTACCGCCCGGCTCAAAGCGGGATTTTAGCCCCTCCGGTAGAGCCAATAGTTCACTCCCTCCAAGTCTTGGAACTTTGTTTCGACTAAAAAACCATTATCTATCAATACGTTAGTTATCATCTCGTACTTTTCAAGGGCAGCCGCAGGCAAGTTCCGATAATAAGTTTCCATAGTAATTTTCTCGTCAGTGCAGGCTCGGGCCAACATCGAAACGCTTGCAGAGAGCAAGATCCTAACTTCTTCGCGTGCGTACGAAGGGACACACTCAAGCACCGACTCCCGTGAAAAGTCGAGACCTGTGACTTTCCACTCCTTCTCGATGTGGCGACGCCGTATCCCAAACCGGAGATCTGAAACGCCGTCGATCGATGGGCCTAACGTGACTGAGAAGAGGATCACCTCTTCCTGCTCCAGGTCGTACCCAAGTGCGAATTCAACTACACTGGTTCCCAAGTTGTCGACGAAAACGTCGGACAATTCGGAATCCAAATCATAGACATAGGCCATTCGAGCGCTTCCCCAGCCCACCCTAATAGTTGGATTAGCCGGATCGCGCTAGGCTCAGTTCATCACCGGGCACGGCCCAGGCGGAGCCTGCTGCGTCGCCTCTGCCGCAAAGAATGACGCCACGGATAGCGGCTCGCCGCCACTTGCCCACCGTTGTCTGTGAAAAGGTCGAACAACCACGGCGCGAGTGACAACGCGCTGTTGCGCCGACTCTGTTCTACGTGTGTTCTTCAGGGTGCGACGCGAAATGATTCGGGTCGCGAACCGCGCCCGGGCCTTTTCTTGGGGAATCGGGAAACCGGGCGCTCTCGCAATGGAGAACTATCGATGTCACTTTACGATGCTTTGATCAATCCCCCTTTTACGGAAAATCGCTCTCTGCAAGACTGGCAGTGGAAGTTCGAGTTTCAGCGATACCCGATTGATGCCAAGCCTTATGGCCGCGACTGCGTGTATGCTTTCGTCTCGTCTTACGGCTTTGTACACTACGTCGGCAGAGCCGATGATCTCGCCACTCGGATCGGATCTCATGATCGTATCGAGGAAGCCAAGCGCGATGGCGCGACCGAGCTATGGGTCCACCGTACCGACCACATAGCAAGGTGCATTTTCACGAGGTGGAGCAACGGCTCATCCGAGCATTGTGTCCGCCCTTGAACAAGCAGCACAACTCGCTTGCAAGCCTTGGCGGCCTTCTGGGCCTGTCGGCTGGCACTAAACCAGAGGCGCCTTTCGGGCTGCTCAATGGCCTGAAGTTCTGAGTCTCGCAGCGATTTTCAAATAAGTCTTCGGGCGGGCTTTGGTTGGCCTCGCCCGAAGATCGTCCCTCGTTGATCGCTAAACCGCAGCAAAATGAAGCGCCCGATTGATCACCTTCGCGACTCCGCGATGTCCATGGACGTGGGACCGTCCGGAGGGCACATTACAGGAATGGTTAAGATCGGCGAGCGTCTTCACACCGTGAAGACTGACTCGATCTACCGGATTATGCTAGCCGACGAAATTGATCCTGATCGCACCAATATCAATGTGCCAAACTCGCAACAGAAGGTTCTGGACTACGGCTCAGACTCGCCGTTGGTGGCCAAAACGCTGCTGACCGGCAAGCAGCTTTTTGAGAAGGGCTTCCTAGGTCCCAACTTCGAGTCTACGAAGGCAATCGAGCTAAGCTTCGAATGTTTGAAGAATTTGGCTGCGATGTCCGACCTTGCAACGGATTTCAGCAGGCAGGACGATAACGAAGAGAGACGGCTTGCAGAGTTGCAGATCAAAGGCCGTTCTATAACGCTCCCATCGGCGTCCAACCTAGAGCCTCGCTGCAAAGAGTTCATTCAACGCGCCGATCATGCGCTCCAAGCACTCTTTGCAATTGCTTCTATGTTCTACGGCAGCAAGTTAAAGGGGTGGTTTGAAGGCCTCGCGGAAGAAGTATCGCGGAAACACAAGGGCGACAGCCAATACATTGGGCTGACGTCAGACGTGGCGAATTTCTGCAAATCAATTAGGATCACTCGCAACTGCGTCGAACACAGGAAACCAAACGAGCGGATCGAAGTTTCCGACTACTCCCTAACGCCGAATAACGAGGTGGCTCCTCCCACAATTGCCGTGCACCATCCCAAGTTTAATCAACCACCAATACCGGTTTCCGCCTACACGTCGCAGGTCACCGAGCATATCGCCGATACGTTCGAGATTCTGATTGCGTTCTTGTGTTCGAGAAATATTGATGCATCGGTGACGATTCCTATCCAAGTGGTCGAGCTGCCCGAAAATCAACGCAGCAATAAGCTTGTGAAGTATTCTTACGGTATGAATGGTGGGAATCAGATTATCCCACCGTGACGTGCTTACACGGACCCGGCCCGGATAGAATTAGGAACCTGAACATGCCCATGAAACCGCCCGATCCCCTGGCTGGTCTGAGCGCATCTATGCAGCGAGCGACGGAAACGATGCACAAGAGGCACAATCCGGCCGGCCACATGCTTGGACGCTTGCAAACTCTCATTGCCAACTTTCAATCAAAGATGTCCGAGGAATCCGAGATAGGAGTTACCGTTGTCGGGGGTGGCAGCGATGGGTCCTTCCATCTCCGTCAGATAAGGGCTTCTGATCCAGACATGCTGATTTTCAGCGGCATTGATGAAAGAGGGCGCAACGTCCAGTTATTGCAGCATCACAGCCAAATGTCCGTGATGCTCATTGAAATGCCTAAGATCGAGGAAAAGCCTTATCGAATCGGCTTCTGATAGCTTCAACCGAACATAAGATGCGCGGGTCCCAGAGACTCAAGGTTGCGGCTTTCAACCGTCATCAGAACACCCGCCCGCGTTTTCGCACTCCTCGCCTCAGCCGCGGCCCGCACGCGCAACTCGATCCTGAGCTGAGCGAGCAGCAGCGCGCTCCGCCCGCCACGCCGACCAATCAATCGGTACCGGTTCAATCCTTGAGCCGGGTTGATCTTCAGGCCATACGTGCACGAGGCGCTGCACGACGCCGCTCGCAGTGATCGTCGTCAATACGGCATGGCCGCCGACAACGTGACGCCCATCGAAGCGTTTGCGACGCTGAATCTCCATACAGTGAAGGAGATACGATTCAGGATCGACCTTCTCCAAGTCGGCAATCAAGTCATAGTCCGCCGCTTGAAACTCCTCTAGCGACGGCGGGGGCATCGAAATGATCGGTAATTCTGTCAAACTCGCCGCAACGTGCTTTTCCTCAAACTCAGCGCTCTGTCTGACCAACAAAGCTTTTGGTGTGCCGGCCGTCTCTAATTCAATAGAATAGATCGCTGGCCGATCTTCTTTTTCATGCCAACCAGCCAGCACAACGCAAGATGCCGCATCTCCGTTGCGGTACTCGCGCGCGTAGCGCTGGAAATGATGAGTGATCTGAAGCTCAGCGGTTTTGATCAAATTGTCAAATGACTTGTAAGCGAGACGACCGGATAGCCATTCGCCGAACTGCGCCGGACCAGTCGCAGCCACGACAGCATTCAACCGGTACAGGCGATGAGCCTTATTGAGATTGACATCATCCGGGATGCCTTTGAAATATGAAAGTCACGTCCGTCAGCAGGAATGCCGCATTACTTCGAACAAAACCATTTATTGCGCTCATATCCGGACCTCCAATCTAGTGCGCGCCGCCACCATGGCTGTCGCGCCCTTACCCACTGCCACGGTGTCCGCGATCGACCTAGCCGTGTGCTTTATGATGGATTCGGTCGCGCGATCGTAAGCGTTCGCGCCACCATCACCACCGCGTGTCGGGAGTTTTGCAGCATTAGGATCATCTTTGTTGGCAGCGGCCGGTCGGGACGATGGTAGTGGAACGCCGCCTGGAAACTCGACCTTGGACTGCTGCTCGGCCGCAGCTTGCAACATGTCGCGAGCAAGTTGCGCTTTCGCGCGGATTAACTCAAGGGCAGCTGCGATCTCAAGATTCTCGGGTTTGCCCGAAGCGTTTAGATGTTCGATCGCGCGCGTGACTTGGTCGACATCTTGCGGCAGGCCGCGCAAGTCCTTTTGGAAGATGTCCGCTGCATCAGCCCATCTATTGAACACATCCTGGCCGCTACCAGGCTGAATGTTCTGCGAGGCAAGCGCAGTCTTCACAAGGTCGTTGGCTTTATCAATCAAATCATCTAACCAACCGCCAATATCGGCAGCAGTTGATTTGAACTGCGCAGCAAGTTGTGCAGAGGACTGCTTCCACGCTCGATCGAACGCGGCAGCCTTGGCAACGGTCGCGCCGTCGATGACCGCACCAGCCGCCTCTGCCCCCTGCGCAATATCCTCAAACGACTTACTGCCGTTGCGAAGCGCCTCAACCCAGCTTTCTGAAAGGCCGAGCATCTGCGCGGCCTTCGTTTTTTCCGGCATTGAGCCGAACTTGTTAATCAGATCGCCAGCCACCACCAAAAGCTGGTTGAGGCTGATAACTTGCCCGTTGCGGTCCTTGTACTTGATGTTGTTGGCATCAAGCAGTTTCGTCAGAGAGTTTTCGTTTTCCTTGGCATCTGCGAGTAACGAAGCAACCTTGCGCAAGTCGGTGACCGCGTCCGCCGAAGAGACGCCGCCCTGCCCAGCCGCGAAATGGATCTGCTGGAATCGCTCGGCAGTCAGGCCGGTAAACTCTGCGTTCTTCTGTAGGTCGGCCAGCTCGCTGTTGACCTTGGTGAGCGCAGCGAGCAGCCCACCCACAAGGCCAGTAACGCCAGCAGCGGCAACTCCGAGCGACGCAAACCCTCCGGCAGTTGGGTTGATGCTCGCAAACGACTGCTCAATCCGATTTACGGCGCTATCCGCCATATCGCCGGCTTGGTTCAGGTCGCTTTGGAATTGATCCAACTTCGCGCCGAGTTGGACGACTAAATCGTTTGCCATTGGTATCCTGTCGGTGAGTACGCGCATGCTCGCGCGGGGTTGCGCACTACGAGCGCAATTCTGTGCCGTCCCTCGGACGGATATTGACCACTGGAATATTGACGATCAGGAGCGCATATAGCGTAGATGGCCAAATTTACCGCGATGCTTGAAGTGAGGCTGATCGCCCTTCTCCCGCAGAAGTGGGAATGGCAAGTGTGGAAGGACGACACACTGCTGATGAGCGGCCACGAGACTTCGCGCGAAACAGCCCAGATCGAGGGAAATAGCGCCCTGTTTTACCTACTTCGCTCACCGAACTGACAATTCGAAGCGCCTCAACCGAATTAGGTCGACTCCCTACTGAAAAGGGTGTCTAGTCGCTTCATCACCGCTCGGCCCACGGCTTCTATCGGTGACGAGACCGCCAATTGCGCTCCCGCCCAATCGAGCAGGGAGCATTGTGATGCGACATCATTTCAAGCCATCATCTACATCATTTGAATACCGTCTAGATCGAGAGGCGACCAGCTTGCGCAAGCAGGCTGAAGGAATGCCCACCAGCGTTCGGCGCGACGAGCTACTGCGGAAGGCGCGGCAGATCGATGTTGCCATTGAAATCAACGCGTGGGTGACCTCTCCTGGTCTGCAAGCGCCAACGTAATTTCCAGGCTCAAGCCACCGGATTGAAACCGCTAGCAGGCGCTGACATGCGATCGATTAGAAGATCTTTCGGCTCCTACAATCACAAACTGGAAAACGTGCTGCTTGTTGCGTTGCTGATTGTGACGACTGCTCTGTTCATAGTCTAAACTGCCCGGCTCCTATGCCGTTCCGGTCATGTTGTTATTCTTCGATAAGGTGCGCATTTCTTTCTAAAGCGTTTTCACAGTGGCTTTTGTGTCGGGGTGCTCATGCTTATTTCTCGCGCGACCCTTCTCGCCCAACGTCTTAGCGAACTCTGTTCTGAACTTTCGGAATTGGAGAGCCTTCGGCTTCAGATCAAAGAAGCCGAGAGACGCGTCCGCAGTTCTCCCGTATCCCGGCCGGCTCAGTGCAATTTGGTCAGCGCGCGTGCCGCGCCTCTGCTCCGACGATAGCGAGCGCCTTGATGCATAGAGGCTGTGCCGCGGCAGCGTTTACCCATCACTGACATGGAAAACGCCGCGAATCCTCTGGACGGGTGCTTCAAAGCCCTGAGCAAGTGGAAGAGATTCCCGGTTGGCCGCGCCGGTGCTACGCTTCCAGCCCATGAATTGGCACAGGGCGTATTTCTTAGCGTCGTTAGTCTGGCTGGCCATGGTCGCCGCCGCGCTTCTTTATTACTTGCTTTTCGCCGCTTGACCGCGCCCGGCAAGTCCGCGTGTGTAGTTCCAGAATTAACTCGGACCGCGCCCATCAAGCTTAACGGCGGAATGATCGCGCGAGCGCAGGTTGTAGCCGCTGGGCTGCAAGCATGGCGAAACGCAACCGTCAGAAAAGCAAGCCGGCACCGGCGCCGTTCGATCCGAAGATTGCGGCTCGATGGGCAGAAATCCTTCGCTTGCGAGAGCAGATCAAGAAGGCGATCGCGAAACGCAAAAAGAAGAGCAGACGGCCGCACTGACCGTCCCTGAGGGAGCGACCGATCGAGAATAGATCAGACTCGTCTCGCGGTTTATGCTATCGAAGCCAATGAGAGCAATTGTAGTCACGGGTTTGGTCCTGATCTGGGCCACGTCGGTCGCAGCCCAAACAACCGCGCGACAACAGGTCCAGCACGAGGTGATCTCACCGCCGGCTGCTGCACGAATGACAATGAGCTTCTCGTTTCTCAGATCAGAGCGCTGCATTAGCCTCTTCGACAATCCAGAACTCCGGCTTAAAGATGTTCCGCAAGGAGCGGCTTCAATCCTTGTGCTCTTTTCCCAGGCCGATCGAGAATATGGCGGCCAGGAAGTTCCCTTGCCTAAGAATGGCATCCTTCCCGCTGGCGCTCTTCGCACGTTCGCGCCTTGCAATCCCGGCGTCTACCAGTATGAGGTGACGGTCAAGTCGGCCGCTGGCGAAATACTAGCAAAGGCGCGGCAATCACGTTCATTCCCAGACGATCAGGAGTGGAAAGCGCCTCGTTAGCTAGCACATCCGTCTTGCTCGGATCGACCAAGTGGCCGTTGGCGCCGTACCGGTAAAGACGGATTGCGCATTGAGGTAGAACGGCGTGGTGGCGTTGGTCATGCGTCGGCGCGACGGCTTCATCGACGGAAAGATGTTGTTGATGTCCATCTGCCAATGCGCACATGGTGAGTGCTCGTCTCTGCTTTGATGCAATCATTTGATCTCATCCGGCCACCGCTTCAGCACTTTGATTTGGATACCATCAGCATCGATTTGCGTATGCTGCGCGAAGCCGCCGACAAGTCCGCCAACCGTCGCGCTGCCGAATGTACCTTCGGCGGCTCGGTTAAATCTTGCGGCATGCTGCTTCTCTAGCAACCGCAGTCCATCATCAGGAAAATGCATTCCCGATGAACCATCTACGCTAGGCCTGATGTACAGCTCGACTGCGGCTCCTTTGAAAAAGCCGTGGTCAAAATGGCATTCCGTGACGAAGATCGATGGACCGACATTTTCGGACCAACCCGCCAGGACGACGTCGCACCGGCCGGTCATGTTAAGGCCGACTGCCTTCGCCCGAGTGGAGCACGCCTTAACCAGATCCGGCATTGCATCTGCAAGCGAACGAAAATCGGCGAAGTGATTTTCCATCAGAAGTCCCGAAAGCAGATGCGGCACCGTCGACATTCCGGTGACCGCAAAAATTGCGTTGTGCTCCGGAATCGTGTGGACTTTGGTTCCCACGCCGCAAAGTTTAGCAGACATCGGGTCGTGCCAGGCGCCATCGGAAAAGACGTGAATCGAGTCTGAAGACTTGAAAGCCGAAATCGCAGTCATTTGTCCACGCCCTCGTCATCATCAGACCCTTCGTCAATCACCACGATTTCAGCTTCGTCGATGAAGGTGCTAGTGATGCTGAAAGTCGCGAGAACTGCGGTCGCGATAGCCGTAAAAATTGGCATTGAGATCTCCGTTCTGGGATTTTGTGGTCGGCTGCATGATTAACCAATGCAACCTCTGATACCCCATCTTTTCAATTGCAGATGCGCGTGAAATGGGAGGGCGCCGGTCTCCGCGGGCAAACGGCCGAGGGAGTTGCTACACCCCTCCCCACCCCGGTGCTAAAGAATGCCGCGCGCTCGCATCTTCGCTTCAATGCGCCGCTTGGCTGCGATGCTGTTGCTTGATGCTCGGCTGATCTGAGCCGAGGTGTCCTTGCCGTAAGCGCCCCAAAGGACGAGGCTGATCTCAAACAACCTAGCCTCGGTAATCAGTCGTTTCGGCATGTCGCCGTCGTCGGTCCACTCCTCAACAACCGGAGTAAATGAGACGCTGACTTCATTGACCGTGCCGTTGCCGACAGTCGCCAATGCCTCTTGTCCTAGCGGTGCATTGGGATCAGGTGTTAGCGCAAAATATAAACCCACATTGTCTGAACGCAATTTGAGGGCGCCGTTACTGATGCGCCCCAGTGGCCTGCTTTGATCGTGACTCCAGAGCGCGGCGACGTCTGGGTTCTGCGCGAGGTGCCTATCGAATGCACCACGCGCGAACCTTTCCTCGAAGAGCCCGGCGATGATCGCGGGTCTGTTCCATGAAATGGCGAATCCTGAAATAGTTTCAGCCATTGCGCTGCATCGCTCGCAATCTCTTCTCGCGCTTTTCCTGCATTAGTTTACGCGCGATCACGGCCGGCGAGTCCGAGCATTCGGAGTGTGGTTTTTCGCCGGGCAACTTGACGCTGCGACGCACAGGCTTTCGATCGCCAGCGTCGGAGGTGCGCTCTGATCCGTTAGACATTGTAACCCTTCTCTCTCACTTCCTTCAGAAAATGGAAAATCCTGCCCTCGCGGCGATCGCCCATGAAGTGTGGCGTAATCGGCGCCAGATAGCCGAGGCGCACGTCTTCACGCTCTAGGTCATCAATTAGCGCATCATGGTCTTCGCGAGCCGCTTCCAATGCGCGCGCGGCGTCACACAGCGCAGCGAGACGGCGCTTATATTCATGTCGTACCGCGCTGCAGACAATCTTGCTGGCTTTGTCTCGCGCCTCGCCGGTGCGGCGGTACAACACCTCCCGAGCATCTTCAATGTTGCTCATCTCAGTTACGATGTCGCGAAGTCGCTTCGACAGCTCTCCGATGCTGCCTTTCGCGGCATCACCAAGAATTCGGGCGACACTACTATTCAGGTGCTCCCCTCCAGCCGCTTTAGCGGCCTTGATCTCTTCAAGAAGTTTAGAGCGCTCGGTGTTGAGCTTCGCGTAATTCTGCTCCAGCTCCTGCCTCTTTGCGATCAGGGCGGCGAATTCAGGGCTAGAGTCAGCTAGGCTCGGAACAATGAATTCGTCGGCGGGTTTCTTCTTTAGGAGAGCCATCAGGCAGCAACCTTTCCAAACAACAGATCAAGAATGTCGGCGACAGCAGCGACCGGAATCGTGGTGGCTGTCCTGTGGCCGTCGTGTGCCCAATGGGCAGCGTTCGTACCCGGCTGGCGGAACCGCACAACGGGATCGCCACGGCGTTCGATCACGATTTCCGGCCACGATCGGACGAAGCTGAGGAAGGAATGCCGCGCCTTCGTATCGCCCCTACGGGCCATCTCGACTTCGACTGCGATTGCATCGGCGGCATTTCGCGGAATAGAATCCGGTGCATCGCCAGCAAGACACGTGCCGACCGGCGTCAACGCTCCGTAGGTATCGACAGACATTTCTGCTTGCCGAAGTTTCGGCGAGGTGGCCACAGCCATGACGAGCCGCAAGACGTCATCTTCACTCAACTCTGGTGATCTTGCTGGGCCACCAGCCGGGATCTTTCCCGCCTCACTAAGACGGCGTGCCACGTGTTTGACTCGCGCAGCGTCGAATCCGAGGGAGTCAACTGCGGCGAGGACGTCGGCGAGTTTCGCCACGTTTTCTTCTCCTCAATGAAAAATGTCGAATAGACGGTTGTTGGAATTGGCCGACTAGCGGCTTCACGGCTCTAGGCCGGAAAAAAGGACGCCGGCCGAAACCGGCACAGTGGTGCACGTCACGTAAGGGCAGAAACTCTGCCTATAAGGACTATAGAGCTTGGAGCGATTGCGAGCGTACACGTCCGGTCGGAATGGGACGCTAGCACTCAACCATTGGAAATTTGAGGTGGTGTTTCCCATTGCCGGCCCACGTCTCTTCCCCCGGAGGTCTAGATGCGGACCCGCGCCGACCACAGTGGCCAAAAATGGCCTAAGTTCACTTTTGCGCATTGGAACTTTTCTACTTGCTGCGCGTCATGTTGAGGGCTGTCGGGGAGCGCGTCTGTGTCAGAGCTATCGCTTGCCATTCTG
Source organism: Bradyrhizobium sp. 154 (assembly GCF_023073875.1). Lineage (NCBI taxonomy): Bacteria > Pseudomonadati > Pseudomonadota > Alphaproteobacteria > Hyphomicrobiales > Nitrobacteraceae > Bradyrhizobium > Bradyrhizobium sp. 154. The sequence continues at coordinate 173,884 of NZ_JADPKG010000094.1, read as the reverse complement.
GTCGTGGAAGACGAGCAGCTAATTTGGGCGCTTGTTGAAGACGCTCTTGTTGACGGCGGCTATGAAGCGGAGGTCGCAGCCACGGGTGAGGAAGCGGTTACACTGCTGCAGGGGACCAACAGCAAATATCGCGCGCTAGTCACGGATATCAACCTCGCCGGCACCGTGGACGGCTGGGAGGTAGCAAGATGTGCAAGAGCCATCGACCCTAATTTCCCCGTCGTCTACATGTCAGGCGCTAGCGCCGACAAATGGCCGATACACGGCGTTCCAAATAGCCTTCTCCTCGCCAAACCATTTGCGCCGGCGCAGTTGGTTACAGCCATTTCCAATCTGCTGAATGCAACCCCCATTCCCCCGGCAGAGTAAGGCCCCGTCAAGCTGCGGCGCGCTCACCCTCAGCCATGGCCACGTTCAGCGCAGCGACAGCCGCCCGCACTTCCTTGGAGGCCGATCGCTGCGCGTATTGGCCAGCAAAGCCCAGATACTCGCCTATCTCCGCAAGCGTGCTGTCGCCTGAGGCCATATCCAGCACAGTGCACACCTTGTGCCCCAGCCGGCTGCGCAACCTCTCAGTATCCTGCGCCCGAGCCAACTCCGTCTGAGCGTCGGGCATTTCGGCGTCAAAATGCTCGGTGTCGGCTTTCTCGATTTTGCGCGTGCGCACCTTGCCGAACTTGGCGTCCGGGCTAACCCATTTGCGTCCGCTCCAGACCTTCACGAGCTTGGCGCCCTGCCAGCGAACCATGCCATGCTCCGCCGCGTATTTGAGCTGCTTGGCGCTGACGTCGACCAGCTCTCTATCCATGTTGAGCAGTACGGGCTGCCCGCCGGCATCCGCACCCTCCTCGTCCGGCGCATCGTTATCATTGGCGGCAAGGCGCGGCGGCTCGTTCAAGGCGCGCCATAGTCTGAGGCCCATGAACGTGACCTCGTCTTTCTCCCGCTTCGCCCACGTTGCGCAGGGGGACTGCTCACGGTGTGCAGCGTGCGTAGCTGGTGCAGTCTCCAGCCAGGCACGGCGGGCTGCAAGGTCGGTGAAGTCGTCGGCCTGAATGGGGCCGTTATCGTTTGCGTGTTTCATAAGGTCTCGACGTAACAGTGCATATTGCTTGGCCGTTATCGGCTCTTGGTTTCGTCCGGCTGTTGCCGCCGGATCGAATGCTGAACGGGGGTGGATTGACACTCTCAGCCCACCACGCCTCCTACCGGTATGTGCACTTGCGGACGCGACGCCGCAGGTTTTCAGTTCGCGTCACCGGTGAAAATTTTCCTCGATATCTGCGGGATTTAGCGCGCGAGTGGGCGGCCGGTAAGCGGGGCGGCTTGCGAAAGGGATCAGGATGGCCCCCCGGTCAGGCCGCCGTTCGGCTGGCCGCGACGACAAGCCTCCACTCGTATGAATCGTCCGGCATGATCCGGTACCGGACGCGAGATCCGACTGACCGATCTTCCCCGCCGCATTCGGCCGCAAGCGCCGCTGCTGCTTCTGCTGACAGGTTCATCGTCGACTCGCCCCCGTGATTGTCGTGAAACTCCACCCGAACACGTGCGCTACCGTCTTCATCAGACTCACCAGACAGGATTGTCACCTCGCACCATGGGAGTGGTGCAGATCTACGGAAAGTCTTTGCAGCATTTCCGGTTGACATCATCACTTCTTGGTTTGCCAACCTCTCAGGTTCGCCATCCACGCCTAAAGCATCGTCAAGGCTTGCGTATTCGTCGCTGTCGATATGGCAGCGCAATGTAAACTTGGCACCACGTGCGCTCCGAAGGTGGGCAAGCAAGACGTCTTTCTCGTCATCGTCTGCGCCCTTCTTGCCGACATATTCAGCGTGGACGATGCGCCACTTCGCAAACCGACCTCCCTCAGAGGCATGCCAGCGCGCCGCACTTTCCTCTTTCTTGGCGCCACCCTGCGCGCCCTCAACAGGGCGCGCTCCTTTAGGGGCGCCTATATTATCCTCTGTAAGAGGATGGGTTTGGGGGTCACCATGACACCTTGGGTGTGCGCTTTTGATACCTTGGGAGCGCACTTTTGATACCTTGGGAAGGTCGTCATTTGCCCCTTGGGGCGGACCTGCTAGCCGGCCGGCCAAATGATAGTCGTTCGGCATGGTGACCGTGCTGGTGCGAAAGTCCACCGCGTGCTCGCCGCCGCTGAGTTCACGGAAGCGATCTGAACCTCGGTAATAGAGCGCGATGCCATAGCGCGTCGGCAGATTGACTACACCCCTTCGACCGCCGCGCCGTATAATCCAAATTCGTTCAAGCGTGCACAGCAGTTTGCGAGCGCGCTTGATTGAGGCCAGGGAAATCGGGATGTCACGATCTATAAACGTGTCAGCACACTCCGCATAGCCGTTCTTCCAGCTGTAGGAGGCAAGCAATTTCTCGAAGAAACGAGTTGCTGTGTGAGTGACCCTCGAATCTCCGTTTATGTCGTCACGAAGATTGGAGCGCACCCAGTAGGTTGGCGCGAAATCACGCTGCTTCTTGGGCATTCGTTGGCTCCAGAGAATCCTCGGGAGCCACGAAATCGTATCGCGCTGCGCATGCCTCGGCACGCCCCCAGATCGCCTTGTAGATGGGCTCGCCGGTCGCGGTGCGCCCCTCGTATGAAATAAAGCCCTTCTCGATAAGCTCTCGAACGGCTTTGCCGATCGTGCGACGGCCACAGAATGATGCGGCAGCCAGGTCATTATGGCTGATTGCACAATGGCCGAATGCCAGCGTCGCCTTTGCAATATAATGAGCGACCCGGCCTCCAGAACCGCAACGTACAGTCCTCCACACATCGGCGTTGTGGTTGCAGTACAGGTCGCACTCTTTCTCGCCAGACGGCATCGCTGACCGAACCTGATCAAGCGTCATGGACATCGCCCATGAAGGCCCCCAATTGTTGTTACTGTTGAATAGTGCGGCTCTGCTGGGCAGGCACTAAAGCGGGCCGCCCGAAAAAGCTGGGGGAGATAGGAGGCGAGCGCGGCGGCGGTAAAGGGCCGCCGGAAGATTAATGCCAGGACTTGCGCGGTCGCGGCGCTCTCGTTGGCGACCAAGTGGAGGTCTGGCAAGGGGTCATCACCGGCTCGTGAATTGCCCTCGACCTGGGCGAGCATACCCTTTCAATGCCCGTCCGCGGTCCGGCTAAACGCATCCATCCCAGGTTTGGCCTGCGGGCGGCTCTTTAAACGGTTTTTGCGTTGCCACAGTACTGAACTGGCCATTTTTGAGAAGCGCTAGACGGCGCTCATTTTTGGGAGAGTGACATGCTCCGCCTGACTGCCATTCTTTTTTTCGTGCTCACCTTTGCCGCCCAAGCCCAAACCAACCGCCAGGAATTGAAGCGTGCCGATCTAACCGGCACCAACATGGAAGTCATCGTCAGCGTTGTGGACGTGCCGCCAGGGAATAATCTCGCGCGCCACACCCACCACGGTGAAGAGGCGGTTTACGTGCTCGATGGCGCGACACTGGCGCTCCCCGATGGCAAGGAGATTCAGTTTCCAACTGGCGCGGCAGTAATCAACGCTCGCGACGTCCCTCATGCGGGCTTCAAGATTGCGGGCGATAAGACCCTGAAGATGCTAACCGTCCACATCATTGATAAGGGCAAGCCGATGATGGAGCCGGCTCAATAGTCGCTCCGCCTGCGGCTCTGATGTATCAAAGCGACCGCGTGCTTTGCGTGCCTCGGCTTCGAGCCCAGCCGTGCTTACAGCCTTCTTTTGTTCTGTTAACAACCTAAAGGTGAATTCTCCGGTTGTGTGGTTGTGTTCGGCGCAGCAGGCTCCTCAAGACGACTCCGGCCGAGGTTTCAACTTCGGCCAGTTTCAGGCTCGTTTTTGTTCCACGAAAGTTGAAACTCTGATTGAAGGCAGGAGCCTTTTAGCCGGCCTGTCACGCCGGAGGTCGCGGGTTCGAGCCCCGTCTCTCGCGCCATTTTGGCAATTCCTTCATAGTCTTAGCCTGAACTTCTCGACGCTGTCGCGTCTGCGGCAAGCCATGGACGACATTCGAGCCGGCATAGTCAGGCCGCGCCCGAATCGTCTACGCCTCCAGGAACTTGCGGGGTCCAGGGGTGTCCCCGAGCCACCGGCCAGAACGAGGAGGTTAGACATGGCGAAGAAGGCAGCCGCTCCCGCCACTATTACGCTCAAGCACCTCGCTGCTGACATCGCGGAAAGCCAGGACCTGTCGAAAAAGCGCGCCGAGGCCGTCCTGACCAACATGGTCGACCTGATCACCAAGCACCTGAAGAAGGGCGACCGCGTCCGGATCGTCGGCCTCGGCATTCTCCAGGTCCGCAAGCGCGCCGCCCGCACCGGCCGCAATCCCGCCACTGGCGAGCCGATCCACATCAAGGCCAGCAGGAAGGTCGCGTTCCGCCCCGTCAAGGAACTGAAAGAGGCGATCTAGCAATTACGCTTCGTGACGCCCGACCCAACATCGTTCTGTCCGCAACGCAGCCCGCTTTTCTGGTATACCGCCAGCTTCCCCCTGACCCAGCGGTTTGAGCAGAAATGTCCCCCCTCACCTTTTCGCATACCGTGACCGAGCGCTTCCTGCGCTACGTCACCATCGACACCCAGTCCGATCCGGAATCGGCGGCCTCGCCTTCGACCGAGAAGCAGAAGGAGCTCGGCCGCGTGCTCGCCGCCGAGCTCAAAGCCATGGGCGTTGCGGACGCGCATCTCGACGAGTTCGGCTATGTCTATGCAACGATCCCGGCCAACACACCTAAGAAGGTGCCGGTGATCTGTTTCTGCTCGCACATGGACACCTCGCCCGACGTCACCGGCAAGGATGTCAAGCCGCAGGTGGTGAAGAACTATCGCGGCGGCGACATCGTGCTGCCCGGCGACACCAGCCAAGTGATCCGCTTCGCCGAGCACCCTGCGCTGAAGAACCAGATCGGCAACGACATCATCACGACCGACGGCACCACGTTGTTAGGCGCCGACAACAAGGCCGGCGTCGCCGAAATCATGGATGCCGCGCATTTCTTCATCAACAATCCCGATGTGAAGCACGGCACCATCAAGATCCTGTTCACGCCGGATGAAGAGATCGGCCGCGGCGTCGACAATGTCGATCTGAAGAAGCTCGGCGCCGATTTCGGCTACACCATGGACGGCGAGAGCGCCGGCTGCGTCGAGGACGAGACTTTCTCGGCCGATGGGGCTACCATCACCATCAACGGCGTCAGCGCCCATCCCGGCTATGCCAAGGGCAAGATGGAGCACGCGATCAAGATCGCCGCCGCCATCGTCGAGCGGCTGCCCAAGGAAGGCTGCTCGCCGGAGACGACCTCAGGCAAGCAGGGCTTTCTGCACCCGGTCGGCATCGAGGGCGCGCTGGAACAGGCGACGCTCTCCTTCATCGTCCGCGACTTCAACGAGGATGGGCTGAAGGAGAAGGAGGTCCTGCTCGAGAACATCGTCAAGGACGTGATGAAGGACTATCCGCGCTCGACCTACAAATTCGAGGTGCGCGAGCAGTACCGCAACATGAAGCAGGTGATCGACCGTCACCCCCACGTCCTCGAATACGCCATCGAAGCGATCCGCCGCGCCGGTTTGCGCCCGATGCGCACCGCGATCCGCGGCGGCACCGACGGCTCGCGCCTGTCCTTCATGGGCCTGCCCTGCCCCAACATCTTCGCCGGCGAGCACGCGTTTCATTCGCGGCTCGAATGGGTCAGCCGGCAGGACATGGAGAAGGCGGTGCAGACCATCGTGCATCTCGCGATGATCTGGGAAGAACGGGCCTAGCGCCCCTTATCGGGTTGTGCATGCGGAAATGGCCGGGCTTATGCCCGGCCATTTGCTTTGGGATCAGGGCACCGGCATCGCGCGCGGATTGCGATGGAACCGGTTGGCACTCGCCATCCAGCTCGGCAGCGGTTCTCCATCGCGATGTCGGCCGCCGGCGGCGGCCGCCGCCCAGGCCACTGCGGCCCCGATCAGGGTCGCGGCCGCAACCGAGAACGCAACGATGATCGAGTTGCGCCGCGCGCGGTTGATGGCTGTCCTGGCATCCGCGATCGAAGCATCGACTCGTCGTTCGGCGTCGGGCGCCGCGAGACCCGTCAGCGCGGCCACCTGCTGCACGAGATAGTTTCGATCGTCGGTGCTGACACCGCTGTGGCTCGATGACGTCATCAGGATGCGTCCCGCTTCGGCGCGGGGTTCCCGCAGATCGGTGTTGGGCGGGCGCCGCGGCGCGCGGAACAGCTTGTCGAGCTCATAGCTCAACAGCGGTTCGGCGGCCGAAGTGTTGCTGGCCGAGCTGCGCATCGGCGAACGGTCGATCGCAGCTGCACCGAGCAGCGCGAGCAGCGCGGCGCCGAGAAGCACCGCGAGAGCCCACGACGTCAGGCCATGCAGCCCGTCCCGCCGCTCGCCATCATCCTCGATCGTTGCAAGTGCCGGCGCCGGTCGCGCGGTCCGGCCGGCGATGTAACCGCCAAAGCCAAAACTGACGATCGCCTGGATGATCAGATACAAGCCGGACAGCAACGCAAGGGCCGCTGAGGCATCCCGCCATGTCGGCGAGGCCGAGCTGACACCCAGGCCGACCGCGACGCCAAAGCCGATCAGGATGAACGACATTGCGCTGGCGGCGAGAGAGCCTGCAAGTACCGAGCTCCATTGGATGGTCCGGCGTTCGTCGGCTGTAGCCACGCCGCCCTCCATGACGTCTTCCCGTATGAGAGTTTCAATAGCCATCGCCGTTCTCTCAGCGCAGGCCGAAGAACGACAGGATCGCCATGATCACGACGATCAAGCCGATGAGATAAATCAGTCCGTCCATGGTCCCTTCCTCCTCAGATACCTCTGCTCGGTAATCACAAGGAATGAGGAACGTTCCAAATTTGTCATCTGCCATGGAACGGATCGGCGAGATGCGCATTGTCTGCGCGAGTCCCAAGGATGAAGATTGTGAGCACATGAGGCCCCAGCCGGTCAGTCCCGGGCTGGGGCCTTTGCGCTTAGGGCCGGCTTTGAGGTCTCTTGCTGGGTTAACGACGCCGAGGGCAGATGATGAAATGCGGTCGGCGGAACCTTCCGGATCGGGAGCGCCGCGTGGACCGCAGAACAGCCTGGCTGTATCAGGCAAATGCGCATTCCGGGAAAAGGCCATCCCCGTTTCCACCATCACGGTCGAGCCGCGACTTCTTGCGATCTGCCGAACGATCTCGTCGCGGTAACGGGGCCTCCGCGCTGGTTAACGCCCGATTGCCGGAGGCTCCTTTGCACAAGGCACGCAAACGAATGGCCAAGTCGTGATGCCCGGCCGGTTTGCAGGTTCCGCTCCGCCGTGCGACAATGAGGCATGTCCGTGAGACCGTTCGCCAACGCTGTGGTGATGCTGCTGGTGGCAGCCGGGCTCCTGCTCGCGCCGCTGGCGACGCCTGCATCCGCCATGCCGGTATCCGGTGCTGTTGCCAGCATGCCCGCAATGTCAGACGACACGCAAGGCATGTCCGAAGACATGCCCTGCTGCCCGGATCAGACCAAGAGCAAGGCCTGCGGTTCCTGTCCGTTCGTCGCATTGTGCATGCTGAGCCTGTCGCTCTCCGCTCCGTTCGGAGCGAGCACGATGATCGAGCGGCAGCCGCAGAGGAGCGCGCTCGCGCCGCGCAATGACCGCCTGCGCGACGGGCTCGCCGCCAAGCCACCCGACCATCCTCCTCGAACCCGGGCCTGATTGGCGCTGACGCGCCTGATGATCGTGCGCGCCGACATCGGCGCGCACGCCATTGCCTGCCGATTGGCTGCATCCCGGCTCGCCGCGTGCAGCTCCGGCGGCTCCATCAGACCCATCGAGGAACTATAAATCATGACGACGACCAAGCTCGCGCGCACCGCTCTGGCCGCGCTGATCGGTGCTGTGCTCACGGGGAGCGCTCAGGCCGAGATCAAGAACTACGAATTCCAACTAGTTCAACCGACCATCAAGACGGGGGCCGATCGCATCGTAACCGTGCGGCTGGTCGACAAGACCAGCGGCAAGGCGATACCCGATGCGGTGATCTTCGCCACTCGGCTCGACATGGCGCCTGACGGCATGCAGGAGATGGTCACCAAGCTCACGCCGCTGCCGGGCACCGAACCCGGGACCTATCGCTTCAAGGCCAATTTCAGCATGGCCGGACGCTGGCAGCTCTCACTGGGCGCCAAGGTGCAGGGCGAGACTGGCACGGTCGAAAACAAGCTCGTCGTCACGGCCGAGAAATGACCCGCCTCGCCGTTACAGGCAGTGCCGCTGCGATTTTCGCGGCGGCCGCTGTCGCGCTGATTGGCGGCCGCGCCATGCAGCCTCAGTCGGGGTCAAGCTCGCTGACCTTCGCCGCGCAGGCGGACACGGGCGCACCGATCTATTTCCGGGATCCGGACGGCAGGCCGTTCTACTCGCTCACCCCGAAGAAGACGGCCGACGGCCGCGACTATCGCGCCGTGCGGGCGAACGAGGACATCAGCTTCGACGAGCCGGACGAATCGCCCAGGGTCGTAACGGCTGACGCCAAGGGCGATCGCAAGATCAAATATTACCGCAACCCGATGGGCCTGCCAGACACCTCGCTGGTGCCGAAGAAGGACTCGATGGGGATGGATTACATTCCCGTCTACGAAGGCGAGGACAGCGACGACGGTTCGGTGAAACTGTCGCCCGGCAAGATTCAGCGTAGCGGCGTCAAATCCGAACCGGCCGAACTGCGCCGGATCAGAATGCTGCTGCGCGCGCCCGGCACGATCCAGCTCGATGAACGCCGGGTCTCGGTGGTCGCGATGCGCGCTGACAGTTTTGTGCAGAAGGTGGCCGACGTCACCACGGGCAGCCGTGTCACCAAAGGCCAGCCGCTGATGGAGATCTACAGCTCCGCCGTCGCGTCGGCAGCCGCCGAATATCTCGCGACGATCACCTCGAAGACGACGGGGGGCATCGAGCCCTATGGCCGCGGCTCCCGGCAGCGCCTGATCAATCTCGACGTCCCCGAACCCGTCATCGTCGAAATGGAGAAGAGCCACGCCCTGCCGATCACCATTCAGTGGTCGTCGCCGCGCGATGGCATCGTGCTTCAGCGCAACGCCATCGAGGGCATGCGTGCCCAGCCCGGGGACGTGCTGTTCCGCATCGCCGACATCTCGCAGGTCTGGGCGACCGTCGATGTGGCCGAACGCGATCTCGGCAATGTCGCGGTCGGCCAGCCCGTGACGGTGCGGGCCCGCAGCCATCCCGGGCGGGACTTCAAGGGCCTGATCAGCGTGATCTATCCGCAGGTGAACAAGGAGACGCGCACGGCGCGAGTGCGAATTGAGCTGGCGAATGCCGATCTCGCTTTGCTTCCCGACATGTATGTCGACGCCGAGATCGACACCGGCACACCGGTGCCGGTGCTCAGCGTCGCCGAGAGCGCGCTGCTGGACACCGGCAGCCGACAGGCCGTGCTGGTCGACAAGGGCCAGGGCCGATTCGAGCCGCGCGAGGTCAAGCCCGGACGGCGCGGCGACGGCTATGTCGAAATCCGCGACGGCCTTGCCGAGGGCGACGCCGTCGTCACCTCCGCCAACTTCCTGATCGATGCCGAGAGCAATCTGAAGGCCGCGCTGAAAGGCTTCACCGAAGCCGGCACGGCGCAAGCCGGCGACAAGGCGATGGGAGCCAGGCCATGATCGCGCGCCTCATCGCATGGTCGGCACGCAACCTGCTGCTGGTGCTGTTCGGCGCTGGCTTTGCCGCCGCCGCGGGCCTCTATGCCCTCGTTCATCTGCCGCTCGACGCCATTCCCGATCTCTCCGACACCCAGGTCATCGTCTACACCGAATATCAGGGACAGGCGCCGCAGGTGATCGAGGACCAGGTCACCTATCCCCTCGCCACGGCGATGCTGACGGTGCCGAAATCGAAGGTGGTGCGCGGATTCTCCTTTTTCGGCGTCTCCTTCGTCTATGTCATCTTCGAGGACGGCACCGACATCTACTGGGCGCGCTCGCGCGTGCTCGAATTCCTCAACGGGGCGGCATCGCGGCTGCCGGCCGGCGTGGCGCCGACGGTCGGCCCGGACGCTACCGGCGTCGGCTGGGTCTACCAATACGCCGTGATGTCGAAAGAGCTGAACCTCGCGGAGACCAGGACCATCCAGGACTGGAACCTGAAATTCGCCCTGGCCAGGGCCGAAGGCGTCGCGGAGGTCGCCGGCGTCGGCGGCTTCGTCAAGCAGTACAACGTCATCCTCGATCCGCAGCGCATGCGCGACCTCGGCATCACCATGCAGAAGATGCGCGAGGCGATCCGCGCCAGCAATGCCGATGTCGGCGGCCGCACCGTCGAGCTGTCCGAGTTCGAATATGTCATCCGGGGCAAGGGCTATCTTAGGGGCATCGAGGATCTCGGCGACATCGTGCTGAAGGCCGACAACGGCACACCGGTCAAGCTCCGCGACGTCGCCCGCGTCGAGCTCGGTCCCGACGAGCGGCGCGGCATCGCCGAGTTCAATGGCGAGGGCGAGGTTGCGAGCGGCATCGTGCTCCAGCGTTTTGGCGTGAACGCGCTCGACGTGATCGAGAACGTCAAGAAGCGCTTCAGGGAGATCGCAACCAGCCTGCCGAAATCGGTCGAGATCGTTCCGGTCTACGACCGCTCGAACCTGATCTACGCCGCGATCGATACGCTGAGGCATACGCTGATCGAGGAGAGCATCGTCGTGGCCCTCGTCTGCATCGTGTTCCTGTTGCATGTCCGCAGCGCACTGGTCGCGGTCCTGATGCTTCCCGTGGGCGTTCTGATGGCTTTTGGTGCCATGAAACTGCTCGGGATCGGCTCCAACATCATGAGTCTCGGCGGAATTGCGATCGCAATCGGTGCCATGATCGATGCCGCCATCGTCATGATCGAGAACGCCCACAAGCATCTCGAACGCGCCGAGCCCGGGCGCTCGCGGCTCGCGATCCTGATCGACGCTGCGGTGGAAGTCGGGCCCGCCCTGTTCTTCAGTCTCCTGATCATCACCGTGTCGTTCATGCCGATCTTCACGCTGGAATCGCAAGAGGGACGGCTGTTCAGCCCGCTCGCCTTCACCAAGACCTTTGCGATGGCCGCGGCGGCGCTGCTCTCGGTGACATTGGTCCCGGCGCTGATGGTGATCTTCGTCCGCGGCAAGATCATTCCGGAGCACAAGAATCCGATCAACCGCTTCCTGATCTGGATTTACCGCCCGGTGATCTCAGGTGTGCTGCGCGCCAAGATCCCCGTGATCCTGCTCGCGCTCGGCGTGCTCGCGGTGTCGGTCTGGCCGGCCGGGCGGCTCGGTACCGAGTTCATGCCCAACCTCAACGAAGGCACCCTGCTCTACATGCCGACGACGCTACCCGGCATTTCCGTGACCAAGGCCACCGAGCTGATGCAGATACAGGACCGCATCATCCGCTCGTTTCCAGAGGTTGCCTCGGTCTACGGCAAGGCTGGGCGCGCGGCGACTGCAACCGACCCTGCCCCACCGGAAATGTTCGAGACCATCGTCAACCTGAAGCCGAAGGCTGAGTGGCGCGCGGGCGTGACTGTCGACAGTCTGGTCGCCGAGATGGACAAGGCCTTGCAGTTTCCTGGCGTCTCCAACGCCTGGACCATGCCGATCAAGGCCCGCATCGACATGCTCTCGACCGGCATCCGAACGCCCGTCGGCGTCAAGGTCATCGGCACCGATCTCGCCGGCATCGACAAGCTTGCAAAGCAGGTCGAGCAGGTGCTCAAGGCGGTCCCCGGCACCTCGTCGGCCTATGCCGAGCGCGGCCTCGGTGGTTACTACCTCGAGATCACGCCGAACCGCGAGGCGCTGTCGCGCTACGGCATCATGGTGCAGGACGTGCAGGACACGATCGCGACCGCACTCGGGGGCCAGACCGTGACGACGACGGTGGAGGGGCGTCAGCGCTTCACGGTCAATATGCGCTACCCGCGCGACCTGCGCGACAATCCGAAGGCGATCAGCAGCGACATCCTGGTGCCGATGCCATCAGGCGGCGCCGTCCCTCTCGGTGAGGTCGCGAGCGTAACGCCGGCACGCGGGCCGACCTCGATCCGAACCGAAAACGGCCAGCTTGCGACCTATATTTACGTCGACATTCGCGACCGCGATCTCGGCGGCTATGTCGCCGATGCCCGGCACGCCGTGCAGGCAAGCATCGAATTCCCGCCCGGCTATTATCTGGTTTGGAGCGGGCAGTACGAATATCTCGAACGCGCCACCGCGCGGCTCAAGATCGTGGTGCCGGTGACGCTGCTGATCATCTTCCTGCTGCTCTATCTCAACTTCCGCTCGGTCACCGACACCATGATCGTCATGCTCTCGCTGCCCTTCGCCCTGGTCGGCGGCCTCTGGCTGATGTGGTGGCTCGGCTTCAACCTATCGGTCGCGGTCGCCGTCGGCTTCATCGCGCTGGCGGGCGTGGCAGCCGAAACCGGCGTCGTAATGCTGATCTATCTCAACCACGCGCTCGCGGCGACCAAAGCGCGCTGCGCGCTCGCGGACCGCATGCTGACGCGCGCGGATCTCTACGCCGCCATCATGGAGGGCGCCGTTGAGCGCGTCCGCCCGAAGATGATGACGGTGGTCGCGATCATGGCCGGCCTGCTGCCGATCATGTGGAGCACCGGCACCGGCTCGGAGATCATGCAGCGCATCGCCGTGCCCATGATCGGCGGCATGATCTCGTCCGCCCTGCTGACGCTGATCGTGATCCCCGCGATCTTCGCCCTGGTGAAGGGTCTTGGACTGGATTCGGCCGGGGACGCCGTCATGCCTGTCCACATTGCGGAGGCCGCTGAATGAAGCCGTAGCCGTCGACGATGCGAATGGTCGCAGCCGCGCGAGTGCCTGTGCGGCTGCGACGTTGAGTTCCCATACGTAACATTGTTGCGGGTCGACACTGTTCCCATCGCTGTGGTAGGCCAGCCTGATCGACAGGATGAGTAAATTCGTGGTCTTGAACCGCCGGCCCCTCAGACTCAGGCACACGCGCAATTGGCGTGGGCTCGTGGCTGTGTTTGTCACGGTCATGTACCTGCTGTCCGGCGCGCTCCACGGCACTCATGACATCAATGTGACCAGCCCGTCCGGCGGCTCGGACATCGCTTCGATTCTCGATGGCACCGCAGGCCACGGCGACCACAAGGTGATCGGCGGACACCATTGCCACGGCTGCTTCTCGGTGACGGTGGCGCAGCCGGCGCTATCCGCCGCATCCGTCGCGCTCGCGTCTGCATCGCGCCCGCAGCGTGGACCCCGGCTCGCCGGAATTATTCCCGATACCGACTCGCCGCCTCCCAAACACATTGCCTGAACGGATTGGTCGGGCGCCCGCGCCCATTAGGTTCATCCTTCACAGGTCGGCTTCATGTTTTGCAGGGGTATGGCCGCGCGCCTCGCGTGCGCTGCGGCGTGTCTGATTGCCGGGTTGGCGCTTGCACCGGCTTACGCCCAGACTTTGACGATGCGGAGCGCGCTGTCGCGCGCGCTGGAGGCGAGCCCGCGCCTGACGGCAGCTGAGCGCGACCTTGGCATTGCCACGGGCCAGCGCATCCAGGCGGGCGCGCTGCTCAATCCGGAGCTGTCCTATGAGCAGGACGATTCACTCGGCTCTGGCAAATATCGCGGGACGCGGTCGGCCGAGACTACGCTCCAAATCAGCCAAGCTTTCGAGCTGTTCGGCAAACGGGAAGCGCGGATTGCCGCCGGCGCAGCCGGCATCGAGGTCGCCGCGATCCAGCGCAAGGCCGTCAGGCTGGAGCTGCTGTCGGAGACCGCGATCGCCTTCCTCAGCGTGCTCGGCGCGCAGCGGCGCATCCAGATCCTCGACGAGCAGATCGCCGCGATCGACCGCCTGACGCCGCTGCTGCGCCGCCGCGTCGAGGCCGGCGCCTCCTCGCCCGCCGAGACCGGCCGCGCCGAAGTCGCCTCCGCCCTGGTGAAAGCCGACCGCGAGCGCTTCAAGGCGACGCTGGCCAGCGCCCGGCGCGAGCTGGGGGTGCTGATGGGAGATCCCGCCGCGAAATTCGGCGAGGTCTCCGGCCGGCTCGACACCACCGATCGGCCGCCGACGTTCCAGTCGGTGGTCGCCGCCATCGATGCCAATCCGCAACTGGTGCGCTGGACCGCCGTCTATGCCCAGCGCAATGCCGAGCTGTTGCTGGCACGGCTCAAGCCCTATCCCGACGTGCGGATCGCAGCCGGCTGGCGCCATTACAACGAAACCAATGACGATGCCGTGCGCTTCACCGTCTCGGTGCCGATTCCCGTGTTCGACCAGAACCAAGGCAACATCCTTTCCGCCCAGGAAAGCCTCGCCAAGACCAAAGCCGAGCGCGAGGCCAACCGCAACATGCTGATCGTGATCGCCGGCCGCGCCTATGATTCGCTCCAGGGTTCGCTGCGCGAACTTGCGGTCCTGCGCGAGACCGCGATCCCCAAGGCCGTCGAAGCGTCCGAAGCAATCTCGCAAGGTTACGCCCAGGGCCGCTTCACACTGCTCGAAGTGCTGGACGCCCAGGCGAGCGTCGCCCAGGCGCGGCTGCGGGAGCAGGAGGCGCTGCAGAATTTCCATGCAGGCGTTGCGACCATCGAAGGCCTTGTCGGCAATCCCTTCACGCTGGCGCGGGAGAGCGCACGATGAAGACGTCCTCCACCCTTGTCGTCGCCCTCGTTGCCGCCGGGCTCGGCGCCTACGCCTATTCCATGCTCGCGCCGGCCAGGCTCTCGCCAGCCGAGCATGCCGCGGAGAAGAAGCCGGAGAAACCGAACGACCATGTCGAGCAGGACGAGCACGGCGCCGATCGCATCCGCATCTCCGACGTCAAGCTCGCCGCCGCCGGCGTGGTGCTGGCGGAGGCCGCGAGCGCGACGCTGACCGACACGCTCGCCTTCAACGGCATCCTGCGCGCCAATCAGGAAGCCGTGGTGCAGGTGACGCCGCGCTTTCCAGGCATCGCCAAATCGCTCCTGAAGCGCATTGGCGACAAGGTCGCCAAGGACGATCTGCTCGCCGCGATCGAGAGCAACCAGAGCCTCACCGTCTACGAGCTGAAAGCACCGATCGCCGGCACCATCATCGAGCGGCAGATCTCGCTCGGCGAATACGCCTCCGAACAAAAGCCGGCCTTCGTCCTCGCCGATCTCTCCACCATCTGGGTCGACCTGTCGATCTACCGGCAGGACCTGCGGCGCGTCCGCCTCAATGACGAGGTGCTGATCGATCCCGATGATGGCCGCGGCGAGATCAAGGGCATGATCTCCTACATGGCGCCGATTGGCTCGAGCGAAACCCAGACCGCGCTGGCCCGCGTGGTGCTGCCAAATTCGGACGGGCGCCTGCGTCCCGGCCTGTTCGTCACGGCGCGGCTGATCCTCGCCGCGCGCAACGTCGCGGTCGCGGTGCGCCGCAGCGCGATCCAGACGCTGGAGAACCGGACCATCGTGTTCGTCCGCGAGGACGGCGACAAGATCGAGGCGCGGCCGGTGGAGCTTGGGGATGCCGATCCGCGCCATGTCGAGATCAAGGCGGGCCTTGCGGTCGGCGAGCATTACGTCGCGGAGAACAGCTTCGTCGTGAAGGCGGAGATGGGCAAGGGTGAGGCCGAGCATGATTGAGCGTCTCATCGCCGCCTCAGTTCATCAACGCTGGCTGGTTCTGCTGCTGGCGCTCGGCGCCCTCGCCTTCGGCGTCTGGAATTTCCAGCACCTGCCGATCGATGCCGTGCCTGACATCACCAACGTCCAGGTCCAGATCAACACCCGTGCGCCCGGCTATTCGCCGCTGGAGACCGAGCAGCGCATCACCTTCCCGGTCGAGACCGCGATGGGCGGCCTGCCGAAGCTGGATTACACCCGGTCGCTGTCGCGCTATGGCCTGAGCCAGGTGACGGTCGTCTTCAAGGACGGCACTGACATCTACTTCGCCCGCCAGCTCGTCGGCGAACGCATCCAGCAGGTGAAGGACCAGCTTCCGGCCGGGGTCGAGGTCGCGATGGGCCCGGTCTCGACCGGGCTCGGCGAAATCTTCATGTATACCGTCGAGGCCAAGGCGGGCGCCAAGACGCAAGGCGGCCACGACTATTCGCTGACCGATTTGCGGACCGTGCAGGACTGGATTATCCGGCCGCAGCTTCGCAACGTGCCAGGCGTGATCGAAGTCAACACCATCGGCGGGTTCGAGCGGCAGTTCCACGTGCTGCCGGACCCGGGCAAGCTGATGGCCTACCGGCTCGGCTTTCGCGACGTCATGACGGCGCTCGCCGCCAACAACGCCAATGTGGGCGCCGGCTATATTGAGCGCAACGGCGAGCAATACCTGGTTCGCTCCCCGGGCCAGGTCGGCAATATCAACGAGATCCAGGACATCGTCATCGGCTCGCGCGGCGGCAATCCCGTCAGGATCAGGGATGTCGCGACAGTGACGGAAGGCCGCGATCTGCGCACAGGCGCGGCGACGCGGGCCGGCGAGGAAACCGTGCTCGGTACCGCGATGTTGCTGATCGGGGAGAACAGCCGGACCGTGGCGCGCCGCGTCGCAGCCCGCCTGGAGGACATCGCCAAGTCGCTGCCCGAAGGCGTCGTGACGCGGACCGTCTACGACCGCACCGATCTGGTCGAAGCCACCATCCGCACGGTCCGGAATAATCTGCTGGAAGGCGCGGCGCTGGTGGTGGCCGTGTTGTTCCTGATCCTCGGAAACATCCGCGCCGCGCTGGTCACCGCCTGCGTCATTCCGCTGTCCATGGCCATGACCATTACCGGCATGGTCAAGACCAAGGTCAGCGCCAACCTGATGAGTCTCGGCGCGATCGACTTCGGCATCATCGTCGACGGCGCGGTGATCATCGTCGAGAACTGCCTGCGCATGCTGGCCGCGGCCCAGCGCGAGAAAGGCGGGCTGCTGACGACCTCGGAGCGGCTGCGTGCGATCCTGCGCGGGTCGAGCGAGGTGATCAAGCCGAGCCTGTTCGGAACCCTGATCATCGCGGTGGTCTACCTCCCCGTGCTGACGCTGACCGGCGTCGAAGGCAAGATGTTCACGCCGATGGCGCTGACCGTGCTGATGGCGCTCGGCGCTGCCGTGCTGTTCTCCATCACCTTCGTGCCGGCGGCGGTTGCCATCTTCGTCACCGGCAAAGTATCCGAGCACGAGAACCTGTTCATGCGGGCGGCGAAGCGCGCCTATCTTCCCCTGCTCCGATTTGCCATCGACAACCGGCTCGCCGTCGCAATCATGACCGCGCTCATCGTGGTCGCAAGCGGCATCGCTGCCGCGCGGATGGGTGGCGAGTTCATTCCGAGTCTGGACGAAGGCGACGTCGCCCTGGCCTCGATCCGGATTCCCGGGACCAGCCTTACGCAGTCGCTTGATCTTCAGAAGGCGCTGGAGAAACGCATCAAGCAGATTCCGGAGGTGAAGGAGTTCTTCACCCGTATCGGCACCGCCGAGATCGCCACCGACCCGATGTCGCCGGCGCAGACCGACGGCTACATCATGCTGAAGCCGCGCGCCGAATGGCCCGACCCGAACAAGCCGAAGTCGGAGGTGATCGAGGCCATCGACCATGCCGCTAACGAGATTCCCGGCAGCGCCTATGAGATCTCCCAGCCGATCCAGTTCCGTGTCAACGAGCTGATCTCCGGCGTGCGCAGCGACGTCGGCGTCAAGATCTTCGGCGATGACCTCGACATCCTGCAAGGCGCGGCAAAACGGGTCGAGGCAGCGATCCGCGGCATCCGCGGCGCCAGCGACGTCAAGATCGAACAGGTTGCGGGCCTGCCGATCCTCACCGTCCGGCTCGACCGCCAGGCGCTCGCCCGCTATGGCCTCAGCATCAGTGAGGTGCAGGGTATCGTCGAGATCGCAGTGGGCGGCAAGTCGGCCGGCAAACTGTTCGAGGGCGACCGCCGTTTCGACATCGTGGTGCGCCTGCCGGAGCATCTGCGTGGCAATCTCGAGGCGATCCGGGCTATCCCGATCCCGCTGCCGCCCGGTGAGGAGGCCAGCTCCGGCACGGCCGTGCGAACCGCGCTGGCCGCCTCTCCCCTCGCCCAGATGCGGTATGTGCCGCTGTCATCGGTCGCCACAGTCGATGCGACGCCCGGCCCCAACCAGATCAGCCGCGAAAATGGCAAGCGGCGCATCGTCGTCACCGCCAATGTCCGCGCGCGCGACCTCGGCTCCTTCGTCGCCGAGGCCGAAGCGGCGGTGGCTGAGAAGGTCAAGCTGCCGCCGGGCTACTTCATCCGCTGGGGCGGGCAGTTCGAGCAACTGGTCTCCGCGACCAAGCGGCTGACGATCGTGGTGCCGGTGGCGCTGCTGCTCGTGTTCCTGCTGCTGTTCATGGGCATGGGATCGGCTGCGGATGCGGCACTGGTGTTCTCCGGCGTGCCGCTGGCGCTGACCGGCGGAGTCGCGGCGCTGCTGCTGCGCGACATTCCGCTGTCGATCAGCGCCGGTGTCGGCTTCATCGCGCTGTCCGGCGTCGCCGTGCTCAACGGGCTCGTCATCATCGCCTTCATCGAGCGGCTGCGCAGCGAGGGGCGATCCGTCGTCGATGCCGTGCGCGCGGGCGCGCTGACGCGGCTGCGCCCGGTGCTGATGACGGCCCTCGTCGCCTCCCTCGGTTTCGTGCCCATGGCGCTCGCGACCGGCGCTGGCGCCGAGGTGCAGCGGCCGCTCGCGACCGTGGTGATCGGCGGCATCATCTCCTCGACCGTGCTGACGCTGCTGGTGCTGCCGGCGCTCTACGTGCTGTTCCGCCGTGACGAGGTGCGCGAAGCGCCTACAATGGCGCCTGATTTGGCAGCGTCCGGGGAGCGCTAGAGATGGCCGGCCCCGACCATCACGAACATCGCCATCATGATCATGCCGGCTATCCACACGATCATGGTCACGATCATGCTCATGGTCTTGGCCACGCGCATGTGCATGCGCCGACCAGCTTCGGCAAGGCGTTCGCGATCGGCATTTCGCTGAACATCGCGCTGGTCGTGGCCGAAGCCGTGTATGGCTATATCGGCAACTCCACCGCCCTGCTCGCGGATGCCGGGCATAACCTTTCCGACGTGCTCGGCCTGGTCGTCGCCTGGGGTGCGTCGATTGCAGCGCGACGCGCGCCGAGCGGCCGCTTCACCTACGGCCTGCGCGCCTCCACCATCCTGGCCGCGCTGGCGAATGCGGCGTTCCTGCTGGTCGCAACCGGCGCGATCGGCTGGGAGGCGATTTTGCGTTTGCGCGAGCCGGAGCCGGTCGCCGGCGTGACCGTAATGGTGGTGGCAGGCGTCGGCATCCTCATCAACGGTTTTACCGCCATACTGTTCGCACGCGGACGCAAAAACGATATCAACATCGAAGGCGCCTATCTGCACATGGCGGCGGATGCCGCCGTCTCGCTCGGCGTCGTCGTCTCGGCGGCGCTGATCACGTGGACCGGCTGGCTCTGGCTCGATCCCTTAACCAGCCTCCTCATCTGCGCCATCATCCTCTGGGGCACGACCAGCCTGTTGCGCGGCTCCATCGATATGTCAATGGCGGCAGCGCCCAAGGGCACCGACCTCGCCGCGATCAGGGCGTTCCTGCTGGCGCGGCCGGGCGTCTCCGCGATCCACGATCTCCACGTCTGGCCGATCTCGACCACCGAGACGGCGCTGACCTGCCACCTCGTCATGCCCGCCGGCAGCACAGGCGATGCATTCCTGATGGAGACCGCGCAACTGCTCAAGACCTCGTTCCGCGTCGGTCACACCACGATTCAGGTCGAGACGCATCCTGACAACGGCTGCGCCCTGGCGCCGGACGATGTGGCGTAGGATCTCACGGTCCATCCACCCGCCATCGCGAGGAGCTCGCGACAAAATTGCACAGCAATTTTGCGCTGATGCGACGAAGCAATCCAGACTGTCTCTGCTGAGGCCGCCTGATTTGCTTCGCTGCGCGCAATGACGATCGGGAAGCAGCGCGCTTACGCCGCCTTCGCTGTCACGATCCAGATCGCGCCCTGCAACGTCACCGACTGCCCTTCCTGAAACGGCGCGAGCATGTCGCGGATCGAAGCCTTGGCGGCCTCGTACGTCTCCGGCGGATGGCCCTGAAGCGCGCGGCTGGCGGGGCCGATCTGGAGTGCGCCGTCGACAGCGGCATCGAGGCCACCGCCGATCGCTATATCCATCGCCAGATTGTGCGGCTGCAATGCAAGGTCCACGAAGCCGGCACCTTTCAGGATGCGCATCACGCGCTCTTCGGAGGCGAAGGCGAACGGGCCCGGCTCTTCCGGTCCGACCGGCGGCATTTTCGGCACGTGCTTGTAGACCGCCATCAGCGGCGCCATCATCCAGGGGTTTTCCTTCGGCTCGCGCCAGCAAGCGAAAGCGAGCCGCCCTGTCGGCTTCAGCGCTGCCCGCAAATTGGTGAAGGACACAATGGGATCGGCGAAGAACATCACGCCGAAACGCGAGGCGAGCAGATCGAAGCTCGCCGGTTCGAACGAATGCACCGTGGCATCCGCCAGCACGAAATCGAGCGGCAGGCCCTTCGGCGCCAACGCGCGCGCCTGCGACAGCATCGGCTCGGAGACGTCGAGACCGAGCGCAAAGCCATCAGGCGCCACCGCCTTCGCAAGGGCGACCGTCGTTGCACCGGAGCCGCAGCCAACGTCGATCACGCGCTCGCCGGGCTTCGGCTCGGCACGGTCGATCAGCACGTCCGCGATCGGCCCGAGCAGTTTTTCCTGCACCGCATGACGATCGGCCCAACGTTGGCCGCTCGGGCCGTTCCAATAGGCGATCTGGTCGGCGTTGAGCTCGTGTCCGCTTGACTGTTCCATCAACCCTCTCCGCGACGGTGCCGAACGTCCGCGCTCGGCCCGAGACGCTTATCCACATGCCGATCCCAGCCGCAAGGCCGATTTCCGCGCGGGACAAGCCCCGACGCCGCTTTGCCAAGCCAAGTCGACACGGCCAAGCGGCCCTGTATGAACTCAGCGAACGGGAGAAAACCCCGTGAAGTCGGAACGATCAGTCGACATCGATTGCTTGCGGACAATCTCGATCATATGGGTGCCTGACCCACCCGCTTGCCTGGCTTCGCCAATGGCAGCCGGAGGCGGTCAAATCCTCCGTCGCTGCACGCCCAGCGACGTGACACCCCAAGACTTGCCGATCGCGCCGGCTTTCGCGCAGGCAGGCGCGGCAGCACATCGATGATGACATACAGTCCGGCAGACGGTCTGATCCGGACGGATGACGGCGCAAGGCGATCAGCACCGGTTACGTCAGGAGGATTTACGACGGGTCGAGGAGGAGCTCAGTCATTGAGGCGCCTCTCCGCCGTTGCGGGTGCCCCTCGTTTCTAGCCACAGCAAATCGTAGGCCGGCGCCCTCTATCGAGCGCCGCGCCTCACTCGCCGTTCCTCCAAGCTAGCGCCAGAACAGCGCCAGCAGCAGGATGACCGGAAGCGGAATTCCTAGCAGCCACAACAGGGCGCCTCGACCAAGTGTCATGGTGTCCGGCCTCTTCTAGCTTTGACATAGACCAAGCCGCGAAGCCCTCGGGAGTTCCTGCTTCAGGAACGGAAGATTTGAGGGCGCGTTGGAACAGAAAGTGGAAGTTCATGGAGGATCTCACCATGGTGACACGTGCAATACCTAATCCCTTTTTTGGCTGGACATGGTCGGCCGTGCTGGCTGGCATGTTCGCTTCGCTGGTCGTCCAGATCTTGCTGACGATGCTCGGTCTGGGCATTGGCTTGCTCGCAATCGACATACCCACAGCCTCAACGGCACCCGCTGGCGCTGGCTGGGCGGCGTTCGTGTGGTGGGCGGTGTCGGGAATCATCGCCGCCTTTGTCGGCGGTGCCGTTGCGGCAGCCAACTCGCCGGATCAGTCCGGGCTCGGCCGCGTCGGTCACGCACTTGCCGCCTGGGCGGTCACAACCGTGGTCGTGGTGGCTGCGGCAGCGATGATGCCGGCGTCCGCGACCAGCATCGCCAGCAACCTCGTCGGCCCGTCATATACAGCGAGCGCCCGGATCGCCTATTGGTCGAACAATACGGGACGGGATACGGTCGGTGCGACGACTCGGCCGGCCACGCCGGCCCAGCTCGATGAGGCCCGCAAACACTTCTCGTACGTGATGTTTGCAAGCTTCTGTTCGCTGCTCCTCGGCGCAGGAGCGGCCTATGCCGCCGGTATGGCGACGACGGCCCAGGCGGTCAAGGAAACGGCAAGGCCGATGACGTGACGGCACAACGCAGGCTCGGGAATGGAACGCTGGCGCGGGATCTGTGCGCATTGCGGCCGTATTGGTTTCACCGAACGGCCACATCGGAATCAGATGCCAACCAAATTACCTCGATAGGTTCGCCGTTCCTCAAACTGGAAAGGCATACCATGCGCAGCTTCACGGCATCCGTCATCGTTGCAGCTCTCGCCCTCGGGACACCGGCTCTGGTGCAGGCACAGGGCGCATCGCCGCAATCCGGCGCCGAGTCCCCGTCCACGCAGTCCAGCACGGTGATCCGGAGCATACAGGTTGTCGACGTTAAGGAATTGCAGCCGGCGGTGCGCGCGAAAGTCGATGAACTCGTGGCGCACACAAGCGATCAGGACATCCAGTCGCTTCGGCAGTCCATCGACGCCACACCGCAGGCAGCCTCCGTGCTCAAGGCCAAGGGCTTGAGCTCGTCACAAGTCGTCGCGATCAACATCGCCGACGGTGTCCTGACGATGTTCACCAAGACGGCGTGACATCAGACGGGAGATTCGAAACGCACGGTGGCGGCGAGCTGATCGCCGCCCCCTCAGCCGGACGACGAGATTCGCGCTACGAAAAAAGAGGAGGGCCCTGCAGCGGGCCTGCAGCAGGGCTACTCGTGTTCAGCATCAAAACCCTGCCCAGGCGGCAAATTGGAGCCAGTTGGCGGCGCGCTCGGCCCTTGCTTCGGCACCCGCCGGGGCGCTAAAGAGGCGCACTTGGGCGGTTAGCTCAGCTGGTTAGAGCATCTCGTTTACACCGAGAGGGTCCGCGGTTCGAATCCGTGACCGCCCACCAGCCTTCGCTCGCTTCGCGAGCTACGGCTGGGCAAGCCACCTTCGGAACATCATTGACGCGAAGCGGGCGAGGGCTGTCACGCCGAAGCCGGACAGGCGAAGGCGGACTTCCCGACACTCGCCGAGCTCAATCCTGCGGCCGGCCCGGCAGCAACGGCACCGCGTCGATCCACACCGCCGCCGACCGGCACCAGATTTGCCGCGTCGGCCGCAACTTGTCGCGCTGGCGGATGCTACCCCAGCGGATGCCCCAATCATCGGCCTGGTCGCCCTCGCCGCTCGTGAATAGCGGGGAACCGCAATCGGCGCAGAAATGCTGGAAGCGCATCTGGCCGTTGTCGCCCCGCTTGCCATAGATTTTGGGCGTGCCGCCGGTCAGGCGGACGTCGGCTCCGGAACAGACGGCCGTCACCCGGAACGGCGAGCCGGTCAGGGTCTGGCAGTCAGTGCAGTGGCAAACCGAGACCGCCTCGGGATCGATGTCGGCCTCGAAGCTGATCTTGCCGCAATGGCATTGCCCATCGATCTGCATCGCCCTCTCCCCCTTGGCTCCAAAACAAAAACGGCGCCCGAAGGCGCCGTTTTATCATCTTTTGCGGAATCTCAGTGAGCGGTCAGGCCGCCGGCGGCCTCATCGCCGTCCGGCTTCACCGTCACCTTGGTGTCCTCTTCCCAGACGATCGGCACCGGCTTCTTCACCAGCGCCTTGGCGACGACGTCGTCGAGGCGCGAAACCGGGATGATCTCCATGCCGCCCTTGATCGCATCGGAAATCTCCGTGAGATCCTTGGCATTGTCCTCGGGGATCAGCACCGTCTTGATGCCGCCGCGGGCAGCAGCCAGCAGCTTCTCCTTCAGGCCGCCGATCGGCAGCACGCGGCCGCGCAGCGTGATCTCGCCGGTCATCGCGACATCATGGCGAACCGGAATGCCGGTCATGACCGAGATGATCGCGGTGGCCATGGCGACACCCGCGGAGGGACCGTCCTTCGGCGTCGCGCCCTCCGGCACGTGCACGTGGATGTCGCGCTTGTCGAACAGCGGCGGCTCGACGCCGTAGTTGATCGCACGCGAGCGGACGTAGGACGCCGCCGCCGAGATCGACTCCTTCATGACGTCACGGAGATTGCCCGTGACCGTCATCTTGCCCTTGCCGGGCATCATGACGCCTTCGATCGTCAGCAGCTCGCCGCCGACATCGGTCCAGGCAAGGCCGGTGACGATGCCGACCTGCGGCTCGCTCTCGATCTCGCCGAAGCGGTATTTCGGCACGCCGAGCAGCTCTTCCAGAGTCTTCTCGGTGACCTTGACCGACTTCTTCTTGGAGATCATCAGCTCCTTCACCGCCTTGCGGGCGAGTGTCGAAAGCTCACGCTCAAGATTGCGCACGCCCGCTTCGCGAGTATAGCGGCGGATCAAGAGCAGCAGCGCGTCGTCGTCGATCGAGAACTCCTTGGAGTCCAGGCCGTGCTTGGACACGGCGTTCGGGATCAAGTGCTTGCGCGCGATCTCGACCTTCTCGTTCTCCGTGTAGCCCGCGATCCGGATGATCTCCATGCGGTCCATCAGCGGGCCCGGAATATTGAGCGTATTCGCGGTCGTGATGAACATCACGTTGGACAGATCGTAGTCGACCTCGAGATAGTGGTCGTTGAAGGTCGCGTTCTGCTCGGGGTCGAGCACCTCGAGCAGCGCCGAGGACGGATCGCCGCGGAAATCGGCGCCCATCTTGTCGATCTCGTCCAGCAGGAACAGCGGATTGGACGACTTCGCCTTGCGCATCGACTGAATGATCTTGCCGGGCATCGAGCCGATATAGGTGCGGCGGTGGCCACGGATCTCGGCCTCGTCGCGCACGCCGCCAAGCGAGACGCGCACGAATTCGCGCCCCGTCGCCTTCGCGATCGACTTGCCGAGCGAGGTCTTGCCGACGCCGGGAGGCCCGACGAGGCACAGGATCGGACCCGTCAACTTGTTGGCGCGCGACTGCACCGCGAGATACTCGACGATGCGTTCCTTGACCTTCTCGAGCCCGTAATGATCGGAGTCCAGGATGGCTTGCGCCGCTTCCAGATCCTTCTTCACCTTGGACTTCTTGTTCCACGGGATCGACAGCAGCCAATCCAGATAGTTGCGCACGACGGTCGCTTCCGCGGACATCGGCGACATCTGGCGCAGCTTCTTCAATTCGTGCTGCGCCTTCTCGCGCGCTTCCTTGGAGAGCTTGGTCTTGGAGATCTTCTCTTCGAGATCGGCGAGCTCGTCGCGACCGTCGTCGTCGCCGAGTTCCTTCTGGATCGCCTTCATCTGCTCGTTGAGATAATACTCGCGCTGGGTCTTCTCCATCTGGCGCTTGACGCGCGAGCGGATGCGCTTCTCGACCTGGAGCACCGAGATCTCGCTCTCCATCAGGCCCAGCACCTTCTCGAGGCGCGTCGTGACGGACAGCGTCTCCAGGATGCCCTGGCGGTCCGCGATCTTGACCGCAAGATGCGAGGCAACCGTGTCGGCCAGCTTGGCGAAATCGGTGATCGCCTGCACGACGCCGACGACCTCGGCCGAGATCTTCTTGTTGAGCTTCACGTAGCTCTCGAAGTCGGACACGACCGAGCGCGCCAGCGCCTCCGCCTCGACCGACTTCGCGTCGGTGTCGGCGAGCGCGACCGCGGTCGCTTCGTAATAGTCGGCGCGATCGGTGTATTTCTGCACGCGCGCACGCTCGAGCCCTTCGACCAGCACCTTCACGGTGCCGTCGGGAAGCTTCAAGAGCTGGAGCACGCTGGCAAGCGTACCGGTCTCGTAGATGGCATCGGGCGCCGGATCATCATCGGACGCGTTCTTCTGCGTCGCCAGCATGATCAGCGCATCGTTCTTCATCACCTCTTCGAGCGCGCGGATCGACTTCTCGCGACCCACGAAGAGCGGCACGATCATGTGCGGGAAGACGACGATATCGCGCAGCGGCAGCACGGGATAAGCGTGCGTTTCGCCATGAACGATGGTTGGCCGAGGTTTGGGATTAGTCATGGCCTTTTCCTTTTGCTTTGCCCCCTTGCACGCAGCCCGCTGATCATGCGCAACCGCCACAAGGTGCCGACGTGATCCGCAGAGCCGGTCGGTCCTTTTGCGAGTCGGACCGGCTTGCCGGATCGGAACTGAGGCGAATCCAGAAGAGAATTTTCGCTCGCCGCCGACATTAGGTGGCTATCGACCCGGGGGGTGTCAAGTCATTGAAAAACGCGCGCCTTCAGGCGCTTACGCACGCAGGTAAGCGACGCAACACCGGCTGCGGAGATACAGCTCCGCAGCCCTCCTTGATGAGACGATTGGAGCGTTCCAGCGCCGAGAAATCAGGCGCTGGCATTCTCGACGGCGCGATCGGACCGATCGGCGTAGATGTAGAGCGGACGCGCCGTGCCTTCCACGACTTCTCGCGAAATCACGACCTCTTCCACACCTTCCAGACCCGGCAGGTCGAACATGGTCTCGAGCAGGATCGCCTCAAGGATCGAACGCAAACCGCGCGCGCCGGTCTTGCGCTCGATCGCCTTGCGCGCGACCGCGCCAAGCGCCTCGTCGGCGAAGGTCAGCTCGATGTTCTCCATCTCGAACAGGCGTTGGTACTGTTTCACCAGCGCGTTCTTCGGCTCGGTGAGGATCTTCTTCAGCGAGGTCTCGTCCAGGTCCTCGAGCGTCGCCACCACCGGCAGACGACCGACGAATTCAGGGATGAGGCCGTACTTCAGGAGGTCCTCAGGCTCGACGTGACGGAAGATCTCGCCGGTCCGGCGATCCTCTGGCGCGAGCACCTGGGCACCGAAGCCGATCGAGGTCGACCGTCCGCGCGCCGAGATGATCTTTTCGAGACCGGCGAAGGCGCCGCCGCAGATGAACAGGATGTTGGTGGTATCCACCTGCAGGAATTCCTGCTGCGGATGCTTGCGGCCGCCCTGCGGCGGGACCGAAGCCACCGTGCCTTCCATG
Source organism: Bradyrhizobium sp. 154 (assembly GCF_023073875.1). Classification (NCBI taxonomy): domain Bacteria; kingdom Pseudomonadati; phylum Pseudomonadota; class Alphaproteobacteria; order Hyphomicrobiales; family Nitrobacteraceae; genus Bradyrhizobium; species Bradyrhizobium sp. 154. The sequence continues at coordinate 146,813 of NZ_JADPKG010000094.1, read as the reverse complement.
ATCTTGAGCAGCGCCTGCTGCACGCCCTCACCCGACACGTCGCGCGTGATTGAGGGATTGTCGGACTTGCGGCTGATCTTGTCGATTTCGTCGATGTAGACGATGCCGCGCTGGGCGCGCTCGACATTGTAGTCGGCGGCCTGGAGCAGCTTCAGGATGATGTTCTCGACGTCCTCGCCGACATAGCCGGCTTCGGTCAGGGTCGTCGCGTCCGCCATCGTGAACGGCACGTCGAGGATGCGGGCGAGCGTCTGCGCGAGCAGAGTCTTGCCCGAGCCGGTCGGACCGATCAGCAGAATGTTCGACTTCGCGAGCTCGACGTCGTTGTGCTTGGTCTGGTGGTTGAGGCGTTTGTAGTGGTTGTGCACCGCGACCGACAGGACCTTCTTCGCATGGCTCTGGCCGATCACGTAGTCGTCCAGCACCTTGCAGATTTCCTTCGGCGTCGGAATGCCGTCGCGCGACTTGACCAGCGAGGATTTGTTCTCCTCGCGGATGATGTCCATGCAGAGCTCAACGCACTCGTCGCAAATGAAGACCGTGGGACCCGCGATCAGTTTGCGGACTTCGTGCTGGCTCTTGCCGCAGAACGAGCAATATAGCGTGTTCTTGGAGTCGCTCGTGCCGACCTTACTCATTCATGTCTCCGTCCGCGGTTCGATCCCGTTCCGCTCGATCGCTCCATTCCGACACGATGGCCGGCATGAAGCTTAAGTAGAGCAAATTCCGTACCAAAAAAGACCCTACGCGTTACATCCCGTGCGAATCACGGTCGCTCGATTCTCCGCGATCTTAGCCGATCAATCGTAGCCAACCATGCTGTCACCCGACTATCAAGAATTCGCTAATCGGGGCTCGCCGGCTACCCGTGACAATACCGTGATTTCCGGTCTTGGCACGGGCGAAGTGATCGAAATCATTCCGGCGTTGCTGGATTACCACGAAAAACAAGCACGAAAGCGGAACTTTCTGCCTGTCGCAGGACGCAAAACGGCGTTTTGCAACGCGCGCGCGGTCCTTAACGTGAACATCGTCCTGACGGTCCCCGGCGATCCCGAGGGATCGCCGTAACCACCGGGTAGTGCTATTGGGTTTTCGCCGGCACCGGTTCCTCGGCGCGCTTGTCGATCACCCTGTCGACCAGACCGAACTCCTTGGCGTCGTTCGCAGTCAGGAACTTGTCGCGTTCCAGCGCGTCCTCGATCGACTTGTAGGTCTGGCCGGTGTGCTTGACGTAGATCTCGTTGAGCCGCTTCTTCAGGTTCAGGATTTCCTGGGCGTGCAGCATGATGTCGGTGGCTTGGCCCTGGAAGCCGCCGGAGGGCTGATGAACCATGATACGCGCGTTCGGCAGCGAGAAGCGCATGTCCTTCTCGCCGGCGGCAAGCAGCAGCGAGCCCATCGAAGCCGCCTGGCCCGTGCACAGCGTCGAGACCGGCGGGCGGATGAACTGCATGGTGTCGTAGATGGCAAGGCCCGACGTCACCACGCCGCCCGGCGAGTTGATGTACATCGAGATTTCCTTCTTCGGATTTTCAGCCTCGAGGAACAACAACTGCGCGACGATCAACGTCGACATCCCGTCCTCGACCGGGCCGGTCACGAAGATGATGCGCTCCTTCAGCAGGCGCGAGAAAATGTCGTAGGCGCGCTCGCCACGGTTGGTCTGCTCGACCACCATAGGCACGAGGTTCATGTAGGTTTCAACCGGATCGCGCATGAGTCACCTAGGGTTTCGGAGACGGACATCGCCAAGCTTGGCTGCCAGTTTGGCTGGATTTGCCGGAAGGCGGATGGACGTCCTGTGATGCAGGAACTTGGCAGAGGTAGAACATTGGTACAGGGCGTACCGACAGATATAGCCCAATTCGCGCCTGACAAGTGCGGAGCGCATTAAGGCTTAATCCCTCGGGTAGTTGAAGCTGATTCGCACAAAGAGGCCCAGCCGGCCATCTGGCTAGCTTGGCCTCTTCGCTGATCATTCTTAATAGAAGACTGCCTCAATCCCTTCAGGCAGCGGTCTTTTCCGCCTCGTCGTCCTTGTAGAGGTCCTCGCGCGAGACCTTCTTCTCGGTCACGTTTGCGAGTTCGAGGATGAAATCGACGACCTTGTCCTCATAGATCGGTGCACGAAGCTGGGCCAGCGCCTGGGCGTTGTTGCGGTAATAGTCCCAGACCTCCTTCTCGCGGCCGGGCATCTGGCGCGCCCGCTCGATCACCGCGCGGCCGACCTCGTCGTCGGTCACGGTAATCTTGTTCTTCTCGCCGATCTCGGAGAGCACGAGGCCGAGGCGCACGCGGCGGTCGGCGATCTTGCGGTACTCTTCCTTGGCGGCGTCTTCCGTGGTGTTCTCGTCGGCGAAGGTCTTGCCGGCGGAGTCCATCTCGGCCTTGACCGAGTTCCACATCAGATTGAACTCCTCGTCGACCAGCGAGGGCGGCGCTTCGAAGCGATGCGCCTCGTCGAGGCGGTCGAGCAGCGCGCGCTTGACACGCTGACGCGTCGCGGTCGCGAACTCGGCGGCGAGACGCTCGCGCGCGGCTTCCTTCAGCTTGTCGAGCGATTCAAGGCCGAGCGTCTTGGCGAACTCGTCGTCGATCGCGATGTCCTGCGGCGCCTCGATCAGCGTCGCGGTGGTCTCGAACTCGGCGGGCTGGCCGGCGAGCTTGTCGTTCATGTAGTTCTTCGGGAACGACACTTTCAGCGTGCGCGTCTCGCCCGCGCCGATGCCGGTCAGCTGCTCCTCGAAGCCGGGGATGAAGGTATTGGACCCGATGACGACCTGGATGCCCTCACCGGTGCCGCCCTCGAAGGCTTCGCCGTTGATGGTGCCCTTGAAGGCGACGGTGACGCGGTCGCCCGAGGCGGCCTTGGCGCCCTCGCCCTTGTCAGCATAGGTACGGTTGGAATCAGCGATGCGCTTGATCGCCTCGTCGACGTCGGAATCGGTGACCTCGGCGACGGGCTTTTCGACCTGGAAGGTCTTGAAGTCGGCGAGCGCGATCGAAGGCACCACCTCGATCGCGACCGTGTAGGTCAGATCAGTTTTACCCGACAGCAGCTCCTCGACCTCGGCCTGCTCGCTGGGCATGGTGATCTTCGGCTCGGTCGCAAGGCGGAAGCCACGCTCGGAGAACAGCTGGGTGTTGGTGTCGCGGATGGTCTGGTCGATGGTCTCGGCCATCACCGAGCGGCCATAGACCTTCTTCAGGTGACCGACCGGCACCTTGCCGGGACGGAAGCCGTTGAGGCGGACCTTGTCCTTGAGATCGACGAGCTTGGCATCGGCCTTGGCGTCGAGATCAGACGCAGGGACGCTGATCTTGAACTCGTGCTTCAAACCTTCCGAGAGGGTCTCTGTGACCTGCATGGCGTCCAATCTTCTTCTCGTTCGGTCCCGGCGCGCATGCGTCGGGACGCTGTCATTAATCGATCCGGCGCGAGGCAGACGCCTCAACGCCGGTGGTTCAGCGGGCCGGCTCCAAGCGGACAAACATCCGCGAGGAAGCTGGCCTCGTAATCCGTGCAAACGCTGAAAGCGCTTGGTGCGGGCGGAGGGACTCGAACCCCCACATCTTGCGACACTGGAACCTAAATCCAGCGCGTCTACCAGTTCCGCCACGCCCGCGTGAATTCGCATCAAGGCCGGCCGCGATGCCGCGGGCGGCCGGGCTTATAGCATGTGCCTGACTGTTCGCAGCAAAAAAATGGCTGGTCGGAGGCAGGCATCAAATAGGCACGCCGGCTGGACTTATCCAGCGCGGCGTGGTCCGGATCGGCCATGACAACGCGGATTTTTGACCTGAGCCGACGCGAGGTTTTGGCGGGCCTCGGCGCCTCGGCGGCCGGGCTGATCGCCGGCGGCGCAACCCCGCCGGCCACAGCCCAGCTCGCCCTCCAGGCAAGGCCGGCCACGTTGGCGCTGAGGCAGGGTCAGCCGCCTACGCCGATCTGGGAGCTCGCCGCCGTAAGCCATCTGGGAAACGTTCGTCTCAAGCGCGGCAACCGCTGCGAGGTGGTGTTCCGGAACGAGCTGCCTGTGCCGCTTGCACCGGTCTGGTCCGGCCTGAACGGCCCGGCCGCTTCCGACCCGCTACGGGGGCGCGCGCCAACCGCCCCGGGTGCGACTGAAACATCAATCATCTCAATATCTAGTGCAGGAACCCTGCTGGCCGACTTCCGGCTCTTCGAGGACGGCCTGAAGCAACCCGCCCGCCCGCTTCCGATCATCGCCGAGGAGGCAAATCGGGTCCCCGTCGATCGCGACGAGGTTTTGCTGATCGAGGAATGGCGCCTGCGGCCGGACGGGACCGCGCTTTCCCCCGGTCGCGATCCCCAGGACACGACGCCGCTCTACACGATCAACGGACAGACTTCATTCGAGCTCTCAGCTGCCGCCAATGAGCGGCTACGGCTGCGCTTTATCAATGGCTCCCAACGCACTGTTCTGGCGATCAAATTGGAAAGCCACGAGGTCAGGGTCATGGCCCTGGACGGACAGCCGGCCGAGCCCTTCCCAGCTCGCAATGGCGCTCTCGTGCTGGCCCCCGGCGGACGGGCCGACGCGTTTGTGAACACGGCCATATCGGCCGCTTTCGTGCTGCATGACGGCAAGGAGGCGCGAAGCGTAGGCAGCCTCAAGGTATCGGGCCAATTGGAGCGGCGCATTCCGCTGTTCGAACCGCAGCCACTCCCGTCGAACGATCTACCTGAGAAGCTCGAGTTGAGAGGCGCCCTGCGGTTCGATGTCGCGCTGGGCGCAGCCGATTCCGGCTGGGCGCGGCCGGCAAACTTTTCCACCGCTTCCGCCCCCGCCTTCCGCGCCAAGGCCGGCCGCACCGTCGTACTGGCCCTGCAGAACCCCGCCCCGATCACCACCGTGTTCCACCTGCACGGCCACCCCTTCCGCCTGCTCGACAAGCTCGACGACGGCTGGAAGCCCTATTGGCTCGACACGCTCGCGATCGAGCCCGGTCAGACCCAGCGCATCGCGTTCGCGGCGACCTCACCCGGACGATGGCTGCTCGAATCCGTTCTGACCGACTGGGCCGCCCCGCGCCTGGTGCGCTGGTACGCGGTGGAGTGAACGCTCAGTATTCGACCCCGAGCGCGTCATAGATCCGCCGATGCACAGCCGGCAGTGTCTCGGTCAGATCCTCCGCGATCAGCCCGGGCCCCGCCTCGCTTCCCGCCTCGCCATGCATCCAGACGCCGATGCTGGCGGCCTCAAATGCCGGCACGCCTTGCGCCAGGAGGCCAGCGATGATGCCCGAGAGCACGTCGCCGGCGCCGGCGGTGGCGAGCCAGGGCGGCGCGTTGGCGGCGATGGTGGCGCGGCCGTCGGGGGCGGCGATCGTCGTGTCCGGTCCTTTCAGCAGCACGACGGCGCCGGAGCGCTCGGCGGCGGCGCGAACGCGCTCGAGTTTCGAGCGGCCCGGATGCTTGTTGCTGAGGTCGGAAAACAGCCGCGGAAACTCGCCCTCATGCGGGGTCAGCACCACCGTATTGTCCTGCGACGACTTGATCGATTCGAACAGCCGCTCGGGCTTCGCGGCAAAGCTCGTCAGCGCGTCGGCGTCCAGCACCAGGCGCCGCTGCGCCGTCAGCGCGGTGTGAACGAGATCGCAGGTGCGCTCGCCGACGCCCGCGCCGGGCCCGATCATGCAGGTGTTATAGCGCTTGTCGCCGAGGAGCTCGCCGAACTCGATCGCGGTGTCGACCGGGCGAACCATCACCGCGGTTAGCGCGCTCGCGTTGATCGCGAGCGCATCGCGCGGGCTCGCCAGCGTCACGAGCCCGGCGCCGGCCCGCAGCGCCGCGCGCGCGGCAAGCCGCGCAGCGCCCGTTGCGGCTGCATCACCGGAGACGGCCATCACATGGCCTCGCGCAAATTTGTGGCCGTCGACGCGCGGCACCGGAAAGGCGGCGCCCCAGAAATCCGGATCGTTCTCGAAGAGCTGCGGGGCGATCTCGTCCAGCACGCTTGCGTCGATGCCGATGTCGGCGACGCGCACACGGCCGCAATGCATGCGACCGGGCAGCAACAGATGCGCCGGCTTCTTGCGGAAGAAAGTCACGGTCTCCGCGGCATTCACGGCCGCGCCCATCACCGCGGCGCTGGTGCCGTTGATGCCGCTCGGCAGGTCGACGGCCAGCACCGGCGCGCCGTTGCCGTTGATCGCCTCGATCATCGCGCGCGCCTCGCCATCGACCGGACGGCTGAGACCCGCGCCGAACAGCGCATCGATGATCAGTGCCGGCTTTCCGATCGCCTGCGGATTGAACGGGAGCACCGGGTGCTTCCAGCCGCGCGCGGCCGAGGCGGCGTCACCCTGGAGCTGGTCGCGCTCGCACATCAGGATCACCGAGACCTCGCGCCCTTGGGCGGCGAGCTCGGCAGCTGCGACAAAACCGTCGCCGCCATTGTTGCCGGGACCGGCGACGATCAGGATCGGCCCCTCCTCCACCAGCGCATTGGCCGCCTCGGCGACCGCCTGGCCGGCGCCGAGCATCAGCTTGAAGCCGGGCGTGCCTGCCGCAATGCTGAGCTGATCGGCGCGCTGCATTTCAGCGTTGGTCAGAACTTCCATGCCACTTCCCTGTCCAAACGCCCGTTCAACAGGCACGTTCCGTGCCGACCCATCCCACGGACCAACGATCTGCACACATATTGAACCGTTTGCCTATTTCGTAGTCTTCGGTATTTTGTGCCGGTCGGCGCCACCCATCAGATTGTGCTCGTTAAAAGGCTGATAACGCTCCAATAATCAGGGCATTTGCAACTTGGCATAGACCCTGCTTTCGAGGAAGCCGCTTCGGTTTGTCGTGCTCACTGGCATTTATCAGGGTGTGGCCGGCCGTCGTTGCCGGGCTGGTCAGGCATTCCGGCATAGCGAAGACAAGATCGTGCGTGACAAAAGCGCATCCTGACGAAGACGTTGCTATTTGATCGAAAGGCCGGGAGGCGCGCAGTGAAGAAAATCGAAGCCATCATCAAGCCATTCAAGCTCGACGAGGTGAAGGAAGCGCTTCAGGAAGTCGGCCTACAGGGCATCACCGTCACCGAAGCCAAGGGCTTTGGCCGGCAGAAGGGTCACGCCGAACTCTACCGCGGCGCAGAATACATCGTCGACTTCCTGCCCAAGGTGAAGATCGAGATCGTGATCGGCGACGATCTGGTCGAGCGCGCCATCGACGCGATCCGTCGCGCGGCGCAGACCGGGCGCATCGGCGACGGCAAGATCTTCGTCTCGAATATCGAAGAGGCGATCCGCATCCGAACCGGCGAATCCGGGCTGGACGCTATCTGAGCCGGGTGCTATCCCGCATTTTGCGACACTCTGACAGGAAATAAGGCTGCTTCGGCGGCCTGATTTCGTTTGTACGCGCGCAAAACTCGCCCAAAGCGAGGCTCATCTGGAAACCGACCCGCAGAGCCAAAAGGGGTATGCATGAAGACCGCCAAAGACGTCCTGAAATCGATCAAGGACAACGACGTCAAATACGTCGACCTGCGCTTCACCGATCCGCGCGGCAAGTGGCAGCATGTGACGTTCGACGTCAGCATGATCGATGAGGATATTTTCGCCGAAGGGACGATGTTCGACGGTTCCTCGATCGCAGGTTGGAAGGCGATCAACGAGTCCGACATGTGCCTGATGCCCGATCCGGTGACCGCGACGATCGACCCATTCTTCGCCGAGACCACGATGGTCATCACCTGCGACGTGCTCGAGCCGACCACCGGCGAGCCCTACAACCGCGACCCCCGCGGCATCGCCAAGAAGGCCGAGGCGATGGTGAAGTCGATGGGCGTGGGCGACACCGTCTTCGTCGGCCCCGAGGCCGAGTTCTTCGTGTTCGACGACGTGCGCTTCTCCTCGACTCCCTACAACACCGGTTTTCGTCTCGATTCCTCGGAGCTGCCGACCAACTCCGATACCGAATATGAAGGCGGCAATCTCGGCCACCGCGTCCGCACCAAAGGCGGCTACTTCCCGGTTCCGCCGCAGGACTCCGTGCAGGACATGCGCTCGGAGATGCTCGGGGCCATGGCCAAGATGGGCGTCAAGGTCGAGAAGCATCATCACGAAGTCGCCTCCGCCCAGCACGAGCTCGGCATGAAGTTCGACACGCTGACGCTGATGGCCGACCACATCCAGATCTACAAATATTGCATCCACCAGGTCGCGCACATCTACGGCAAGACCGCCACCTTCATGCCGAAGCCGGTCTATGGCGACAACGGTTCGGGCATGCACGTTCACCAGTCGATCTGGAAGGACGGCAAGCCGGTGTTCGCCGGCAACAAATACGCCGACTTGTCCGAGACCTGCCTCCATTACATCGGCGGCATCATCAAGCACGCCAAGGCGATCAACGCCTTCACCAATCCCTCGACCAATTCCTACAAGCGTTTGGTCCCGGGCTATGAAGCGCCCGTGCTGCTCGCCTACTCCGCGCGCAACCGCTCGGCCTCCTGCCGCATCCCTTACACCGCTTCGCCGAAGGCCAAGCGCGTCGAGGTGCGCTTCCCCGATCCGCTCGCCAATCCCTATCTCGGCTTCGCCGCGATGCTGATGGCCGGTCTCGACGGCATCAAAAACAAGATCGATCCGGGTCCGGCGATGGACAAGGATCTCTACGATTTGCCGAAGGAAGAGCTGAAGCAGATCCCGACAGTGTGCGGCAGCTTGCGTGAAGCCCTCGAGAATCTCGACCAGGACCGCGCCTTCCTCAAGGCCGGCGGCGTGTTCGACGACGACTTCATCGATGCCTATATCGAGCTGAAGATGACCGAAGTCGAGCGCTTCGAGATGACCCCGCATCCGATCGAATTCGACATGTACTATTCGGGCTGATCGGCTCGAACGCCATGCGACAAGCAAAAGGCGCTCCGAAAGGGGGCGCCTTTTCGTTTCGGAAGTTGTGGTAAGGCTATCGCAGATGACTGCTGCAATCTTGCCGAACGTGCTCGGCCTGCCTGCATAGTTCGAGGCGCACGCTGAGGCGAGCTCCTCACCATGAGGGCGTGATATTCGCCCGGGGGTCCGCCATAGGCGGGGTCCTTCGAATGTTTCTCCCGTTTAAGTAGGCATCAACATTCGAGAGGCCCATTTGGGCCGAGATGGGTCATCCGCGCCGCTTGCGGCTACGGGTTGTTAGGCCGCGGCATGAAATGGTCGAGCAAGCCCGTCGGTAGCGGAAACACGACGGTCGACGACCGTTCGCCGGCGATGTCGTGCAGAGCCGCGAAATAACGCAGCTGCATTGCCTGAGGCTCCTGCGCGAGGATCCGGCCGGCTTCGACGAGCTTTTCGGCGGCCTGCTGCTCGCCCATCGCATTGATCACCTTGGCTCGCCGCAAGCGCTCCGCCTCGGCCTGTTTGGCAATCGCGCGAACCATGGTTTCGTTGATATCGACGTCCTTGATCTCTATGCCGGTGACCTTGATGCCCCAGATGTCAGTCTGCTTGTCGAGGATCTCCTGGATATCGGCGTTCAACCTGTCGCGCTCCGCAAGCATCTCGTCGAGCTCGTGCTTGCCAAGCACCGAACGCAACGTGGTCTGGGCGAGCTGGCTCGTGGCCGCCATGTAATCGCCGACCTTGATGATGGCGCGCTCGGGGTCGACGATGCGGAAGTACAGAACGGCATTGACCTTGACGGACACGTTGTCTCGCGAAATCACGTCCTGCGGCGGCACGACCTGCACCATCACGCGTAGATCGACCTTGACGAGTTGCTGCACGATCGGAACGAGGATGATGAGGCCCGGGCCCTTCACACCGGTAAAGCGGCCGAGCGTAAAGATGACGCCGCGCTCGTATTCGCGCAGAATTCGAATGGCCTGGGACAGAAACATGATGACCAGCAGCGCGAGTGCCGCATAGGTCAGATATTCCAGCATCATGATGTACCTCCCTTACCGGTCCGCAGCGGCGCGCGCCGTATCAGCAGCGTCAGGTCGACGACGCTGGTAACTTCCACCGTCTCTCCGGGCTTGAACGTGTCGGCGCCGCGCGCCTGCCAGCGCTCGCCATGGGCGAAGACATGACCTTCGCTCCCATTCCAGTCGAGGACCTCAGCAGGCAAGCCTCGCATGGCCTGCGCGCCGACCCGTTCAGGAGCCTTGGCGGCACGCCGAAGCGAACCAAGCAAGACCAGAGCAAAGCCGACGAACACAGCTGCAGTGATGCCGATCACCGACCACGACAGGCGGTAGCCGGGCGCCTCGACCCTGAACAGCATCAGCGCACCCAGCACGAAGGCAATGATCCCTCCGAGACCGATCACCACCGTCGGATTGAAGGCTTCGACCGTGAGAAGCACGAGTCCGACCAGCATCAGGGCGAGGCCGGCATAGTTGATCGGCAGCAAATTGAGCGCATAGAGGCCGATCAGCAGGCAGATCGCGCCGACCACTCCAGGAGCGACGGCTCCGGGAGACATGAACTCGAAGATCAGACCGTAAATGCCCACCATCAGGAGAATGAACGCCACGTTCGGATCGGTGATGACCGCCAGGAAGCGGGATATCCGTCCCGGCTCGATGGCTTCGACGACAGCATCCTTCGTCGCGAGGCGTTGCGTTTTGCCGCCTGCAATCTCCACCACACGGCCATCGATCTGCCGCAGCAATTCGGCCTGATCGCGCGCGACGAGATCGATGGCATGTGCCCCTAACGCGCCATTGGCAGAGAGAGTGGCGGCCTCACGCACCGCCTTCTCTGCCCAATCCGCATTGCGGTTGCGCAGCTCGGCAAGGCTGCGGATAAAGGCGACGGCATCGTTCGTTGCCTTCGCCGTCATCGCGTCCTTCGGCTCATCCTTCTTGTCTTTGCCATCCTTCTCGGGTGTGCCGCTCGGCAGGCCCGGTAGCGGCCCGCCAATCTGGACCGGCGTCGCCGCACCGATATTGGTGCCTGGTGCCATCGCCGCGATGTGGGTCGCATAAAGAATGTAGGTCCCGGCACTCGCCGCGTGGGCGCCGGAGGGGGCGACGTAGCCGACGACAGGGATGGGCGAGGCGAGCACATCCGCGATGATCTCGCGCATGCTGGAATTGAGACCGCCGGGCGTGTTCATTCTCAGAAGCACGACCTCGGCGCGCCGTTCGCTCGCTTTGGCCAAAGCCTCCCGCACGTAGCTGGCTGACGCAGGGCCAATGGCCCCGTCGATCGAAGCAACCAGTGCAACACGGCCGCTCTCCTCCGCTGAGCTGGGAAGGAGGCAGCAGGTCAAAGCCACGACGGTAATCGCCGCAACGAGGGCCGCCTTCATGGTCTGCACGGCAAGGGCTCCCTTGCAGAGCATATGGTGGTCCTCTCGTGAACCTCAATGCTGCGCGTGGAGACCAACGTCGCGATTGTGCAACGCAATGCGATGGTCCTGCAGGATGGCGATGTGATTGGGCCAAGAGAGGCAGCGGCCGACCATGCCTAGCTGATCCGCCCGGCGCCAGGCGCTGCCGTCCTACCACCCTCACGCCGTCCGTGCCGACCGGTCCGTGCTCGCGATGATCTCGCTCGTTGGCTGCATGCCGCCGAGCGATCAGTGCGAGGGCTCGTGCTCCTCGATTCTGGCACAGACGTTGCGGCAGAAACCGGATTGCCGAAAAACCGAGGCATTCTCGCCGTGTGCTTAGCCTACGCCGCAGCCTTCTGCCGCGCCGCGAGCGCCTCGCCAAAGGCCTCGAACAGTTTGCGATTGATCGGATTGCGTTGGGGATCGTATTCGGCGTGCCATTGCACGCCGAGCGCGAAGGTCGGGGCTTCGGCGATGCGGATCGCCTCGATGGTGCCGTCCTCGGCGACGCCCTCGATCAGAACGCGCTTGCCGGGCTCCAGGATGCCCTGACCATGCAGCGAATTGACCCGGATCTTCTCGCAGCCGAGGATCTTCGCGAACGCGCCGCCCGGCGTCAGGTCGACGTCGTGGCGGTCGGCGAACACCACGGTGGGATCAGGATGGATCTCGCCATTCTCGAGCCTGGGCATGCGGTGGTTTATGCGGCCCGGGATTTCGCGGATCTCGGGATGCAGCGAGCCGCCGAACGCGACGTTCATCTCCTGCAGGCCCCGGCAGATGCCGAACAGCGGGATGCCGCGGGCGACGCAGGCCACCGAGAGCGCCAGCGCGACTTCGTCGCGGTGGATGTCGTAAGGCTCGTGCTTCTCGCAAGGATCGACGTTGAAACGCGTCGGGTGCACGTTGGCCCGGGCGCCGGTGAGGATGACGCCGTCGACAGTATCGAGCAGCGCCCCGATATCGGTGATGTCGGGCGAGCCCGCGAACATCAGCGGCAAGCCACCGGAGACCTCGGCTACGGCGCGCAGATTTCGCTCGCCGACCATCTGGACCTGAAATCGATTTTCGACGCGATGGGAATTCCCGATCACGCCGACGACCGGCTTTCTCATCTCCCGTTCCGACCTCCCGCAAGAAGATTCTCCAAACATGCCCTTGGGGGAGAACAAATTCAACAGAGGGGATCGCGGGACGGCAATGCCATTTTCGCGCAAATGCCTGGCCGGAGGGCGGCCGCGACACTGTTCGCGCTGGCCCGACGAGGCCGTGGACAACGTCAAACCGGCGGTTTTCGACCGGCTTGATCCGAGGCGGGATTTCGCGAAAGAGTGCCTCCCCGCAGCCGCCGAAAGGACCCGATGTGACCATTCCCGCAGATGAACGGCCCCGCGCCCGCGCCGATCTCGCCTGGGCGATCTCGGTCGGGGGCGTCAGTGTCGTGCTGTTCACGGCGATGCTGGTCTTCACCTGGTATTTTGCCGCCACCCTGCTGCTGATCTTCACCGGCATGCTGCTCGGCCTTGGCCTTAACGCGCTGACGGGCGCGCTTGGCCGCCGCGTGCAACTGCCCCATCCCGTCCGGCTCGCGATCGTCTGCATCGCCCTCGCTTTGATGCTCGCGGGCGTCGCCTACCTCGGCGGCGCCACCATCGCGGAGCAGGCCTCGCTGCTGAGCAAGACCATCAAGTCGCAGATCACCAACGTCAGGTCTTTCCTCGAAAACCACGGCATCGACACCAGCTTCTTCGACCTCGGCAATGCTGCATCTGACTCTTCGGCCGACGCGCCGGCGAGCTCTACGCCCTCACCAGCAGCGCCCACGCGCGGTCCTTTGCCCGGCGCCGGCGCACTCGCTTCCAGCGGCGGAGCGATTGTGAGCCAGACCTTCAAGCTGCTGCTCGGCACCATCCACGGTGTCGGGAACATTTTTATCGTGCTGTTCCTGGGGCTGTCCTTCGCGGCCCAACCCGGCGTCTATCACGACGGCCTGCTGTTCCTCGCGCCGGCCAAGCATCGTACGCGCGTCACCCTCATCATCGACCGTACCGCTGAGACGCTGGAGCGCTGGCTGATCGCGCAGATTACGGTCATGCTCGCGGTCGGGGCGGTGACCTGGATCGGCCTGGCCATCATCGGCATCCCCGGCGCGTTCATCCTGGGAATCCAGGCTGGCCTGCTTGCCTTCATCCCAACCGTCGGCGCCATTATCGCCGGCGTCATCGTGGTGCTGGCGAGCCTGGCTTCGGGCTGGATCGCGGCGCTGTCCGCGCTGCTGCTTTTCCTCGGCGTGCATGCCATGGAGAGCTACGTGCTGACGCCGCTCCTTCAGCGCCAGGCGCTGGACATTCCACCGGCCACGCTGTTCGCGTTCCAGATCCTGCTCGGCGTCGTGTTCGGAATCTGGGGCCTCGCGCTGGCGCTGCCACTGGTCGCCATTGCCAAGGTCATGATCGATCATTTCAAGACGTATGAGGCGCCGTCTCTGACCGAGGCGGCCTGAGCCTGCTCGTCAGGTCGTCAGCACGATCTCGGTGTGCTCGACTTCGGGGGGTGAAGCAAAATACTGGCCGACGAGGCCGCGCCATTCCGTGAAGTTTTCGGAGCCGCGAAAATCGACGGTGTGGTTTTCCAGGCTCGCCCACTTCACCATCAGCCGATAGCGCTGCGGCTTCTCGATCGACTTGTGCAGTTCGAAGCCGTGAAAGCCCTTGGAGCGGCCGAAGGCGGCCTTTGCCTTCGCCACAGCCGCCTCGAAATCCTTTTCGCTGCCCGGCTTGACGTCGATCTGCGCGATCTCGGTGATCATCGGTTTCCACCCATTTTTGTTCGATGGGCGTGTCTACCGCAGCCGTCGCAAAAGAAAAAGGCTCCGAAACGGCGCTTGGCCGGCTGGCAAACGCAGATCTCTCAGGCGAGCAGCAGCACGGTGCCCACCACGATGAACGCGCAACCGACGAACAGCACGAAGGGCCAGTAGCTGCGGCGTTGGCCGTATCGTCCTTGAGAACGACGCTCCGTGATCAGCGCGCGCTCGTATTCGTCCGCGGTCGAGAACAGACAGGCGAAGCCACCGCGCGCCGAGGCAGCTTGGGCTTCGAGTGACATCAGGGCGGCCTGCGGGGTCTGTCGACGGATCGATTCCATGACCATGATGGTAGGGATCGAATGGTAAACAGAGGATTACCGCAAGGTCGCCTGCCGTCTCAGGCGGTGGCCGGACGCACCTGCGCGGCGCCGGTCCGCGCCGCGCTCTGGCGGCGCCAGTTCTCCAGCGACAGCGGCAGCTCCTCCGCCGCCTCGACGCGGTTTCGGCCGCCGCGCTTGGCCTGGTAGAGCGCGGTGTCGGCCGAGGCCAGCAGCACCTCGAGCTCGGTGCCGGCCGGACCGCCGGCGACGCCGATGCTGACGGTGGTATCGACCGGACCTTCATCGACCACGACGCCGGAGGTCTCGAACGCTTCGCGCACGCGCTCGGCGACCAGCACCCCCTCTTCCAGCGAACACGGCAGCAGGGCTGCGAACTCCTCGCCACCGATACGGCCCGAGAGGTCGGAGATGCGCAGGTTGTTGACGACTACGGTCGAGAACAATTCCAGCATCTCGTCGCCGGCGGGATGGCCGAACCGGTCGTTGATCGACTTGAAGTGGTCGATATCAAAGATCATCACGGTCACCGGCCGCCCGGCCTTGGCCTCGCGCTCGATCACGCGCGAGCAGGCTTCGGAGAAGCCGCGCCGGTTGAGCATGCCGGTCAAGGGATCGGTGGACGCGGCGGTCCGGTGCGCGGTCACCGTGCGCTCGGACACCAGCATGAAGATCACGAACACGGTGCCGACGGCATAGAGCACGAGTTCGACCGCGAACACGGTGACCCAGATGCTCGACGAGAAGGTCGCATCGTGGGGGCGCAGGAAGCTGCCGATGAGGATTGGCAGCATCAAGACGCAGCCATGCATCATCGGCACCGCGAAGGCCGGCCAGCGCCGTTGCAGGCTCTTGCGCCGCTCGGTCCAGAGTTCGCTCGCGGTCAGCGCCGCATAGACCGAGACGATGCCAGCACCGATGATCATACGCAGCATGGACGGCTCGGCGCCGAGCAGCGTCACGGCGGCGATCCAGGCGAGCGCGCCAAGCACGAGGCCGGGCCAGTTCGGCTTGCGGCCATGAAAGACTCGCGCGGCGTTCCAGACCATGCCGCAGGCCGCGAATCCGATCGCGTTCAGCGCGAGGTAAAGATGCGGCCCCAGCTTTTCGCCGGCCGCAGTCCACAGCGCGACGGAGGCTGCACCGAGCAGATAGGCGGTGCCCCACCATTTCAGCGCGGGGCTGTTCTCTTGCCTGCCGAAAAACACCATCATGGCGCCGAGCAGTGCGGCAACCATGGTGGCGACCAAATAGAGCGTGATGCTATCGAGCGACATCATGTCGGCCCCCTCTAGAACATAGCAGTTACGCGATCGGCACCGCCGATTTGCGCGCCCTTCCGAATGCGACGCTATGTCCCGCGGGTTCCATTCAGGTTTTCGCGCGGACCCAAGTTTTCGGGAAACACGCCATCAATTTGCGTACAAACGAACAACAAAAAGGGCGCTGAAATCAGCGCCCTTTTGCATCTCATTGAAGCCGCTTTCGCGGCGAATGCGGCCGAAATGATTAACGCTTCGAGAACTGGAAGGACCGGCGGGCCTTGGCCTTGCCGTACTTCTTGCGCTCGACCACGCGGGAGTCGCGGGTGAGGAAGCCGCCCTTCTTGAGTACGCTGCGCAGCTCCGGCTCGAAATAGGTGAGCGCCTTGGAGATGCCGTGACGGACGGCGCCGGCCTGGCCGGACAGGCCGCCGCCGGCGACGGTGCAGATCACGTCATACTGGCCGGCGCGCGCTGCCGCGACGAACGGCTGCTGGATCATCATACGCAGCACGGGACGGGCGAAATAGACCTCGACCTCACGCGCGTTGACCATGACCTTGCCGGCGCCCGGCTTGATCCAGACGCGGGCGACCGCGTCCTTGCGCTTGCCGGTAGCATAGGCGCGGTTGAACTTGTCGACCTTCTTCTCGTGCTTGGGCGCCTCGGGCGCGGCCGCCGTCTTGAGCTGCGAGAGCTGGTCGAGCGACTGGATGGATTCGGCCATGTTATGCGGCCCTCGTGTTCTTGCGGTTCAACTTGGCGATGTCGATCTTCTCGGGCTGCTGCGCCTCGTGCGGATGATCGGCGCCGCCGTAGACGCGGAGATTGCCCATCTGCACGCGGCCGAGCGGACCACGCGGGATCATGCGCTCGACGGCCTTCTCGAGCACACGCTCAGGATGCTTGCCCTCGAGGATCTGGCGCGCTGTGCGCTCCTTGACGTGGCCGACGTAGCCGGTGTGCTTGTAGTAGGTCTTCTGCTCGCGCTTGCGGCCGGTGAGGACCGCATGCTGCGCGTTGATGATGATGACGTTGTCGCCGCAATCGACGTGCGGGGTGTAGGTCGGGAGGTGCTTGCCGCGGAGCCGCATGGCGACAATGGTGGCGAGACGGCCGACGACCAGACCCTTGGCGTCGATCAGCACCCACTTCTTCGTCACCTCGGCCGGCTTTGCCGAAAAGGTTTTCATGTCAGAATTTCCGTGAGGGAGACATCGGCGCGAACACCGCACCGGACTGGGCGGTTTCTAGAGAAGAGCGGCGCAGCGGTCAATGCCCAAAGCGCGAAATTACACTAACCATATCAATGGTTTGAAATTATGGTACTAATATACCTGCAAAAACCTCAAACATTTGGAATGGAATAGGTGGAGGTGACATGCGCGATTGGGTCGGGCGAGGTTCCGGACAGCAGATTTACCTCGCCGACCGCAAGGCGCTTGCCGAGCTTGAGCAGCCGCGCCTCCGCCAGCACGTCCTGCCCCGGCTGGCCCTTGCGCAGGAAGTTGATGTTGAGATTGGTGGTGACCGCCAGCCCGATCGGCCCGATCGCCGACAGCAGCACCACGTACATGGCGAAATCGGCCAGCGCCATCAGCGTCGGGCCGGACACGGTTCCGCCCGGCCGCAGCATCCTTTCGCTGTAGCGCTGACGCAAAAGGCAGGTTTGGCCATCGGCGCTTTCGATCGTAACGTCATCGCCGCTGAAGGCCTGGGGAAACTCGTCGCGCAGAAACTGCTCGAGCTCTGCCACGCTCATTTTTGCTAACGCCATGCTGTTCCCCACCCTCGCTTCATGTCCCCTGGTACATTAAGTTATCTGCGTCATCCAAATGCAATAATCTAACCGGAAACGCTTCGATGTCCGCCCAGGTCGCCCGCGCCCCTTCCCCGCAACCGCCGATCCTGCTGCGCGAAATCGTCGGCAGCATTGCCATCCTCACGCTGAACCGGCCCGAGGCCCGCAACAGCCTCTCTGAGGCGATGATCGGGCATCTGCACGCGAGCGTGAATGCGATCGCCGAGGACAAGCGTATCCGCGGGGCCGTCATCGCGGCCAACGGACCGGCATTCTGCGCGGGCCACGATTTGAAGGAACTGAGCGGTCGCCGCGTCGATCCTGATCACGGCCGCGCCTATTTTGCGCAGATCATGACCGCCTGCAGCGCCATGATGCAGGCGATCGTGCGCCTGCCCAAACCGGTCGTCGCCGCGGTCCAGGGCGTTGCCACCGCGGCCGGCTGCCAGCTGGTTGCAAGCTGCGATCTCGCGATCGCCTCGGACGCTGCGAGCTTCGCCACGCCCGGCGTCGATATCGGACTGTTTTGCTCGACGCCGATGGTGGCGCTGTCGCGCAACGTTCCGCGCAAGCAGGCGATGGAGATGCTGCTGACGGGCGAGCCGATTCCGGCCGCGCGCGCCCGCGAGATCGGCCTTATCAATCGCGTGGTCCCCGCCGGCACTGAGCGCGAGGCCGCGATTGCGCTCGCAAATCAGGTCGCGCTGAAATCCGCCTACACCGTCAAGCTCGGCAAGGAGGCGTTCTATCGCCAAGCCGAGATGAGCCTTGCCGATGCCTATCGCTATGCGGCAGAGGTGATGACCGAGAACATGATGGCGCGCGACGCCGAGGAAGGCATTGGCGCCTTCATCGAGAAGCGTACGCCGACGTGGCGGGATGAATGATAACAAGAAAAGATAAGAGATGAACCACGACGCCTACCCCGACAATTACATCCGCGGCATCCTCAACAGCGTGAAGTCGATCGCAATGGTCGGCGCCTCGCCCGTCAACGTGCGGCCAAGTTATTTTGCGTTCAAATATCTGGCGCAGCGCGGCTATGACATGATCCCGGTCAATCCCGGCCATGTCGGCAAGGAGCTGCTCGGAAACCCCTTCGTCGCCTCGCTCGTAGACATCGGCCGTCCCGTCGACATGATCGACATTTTTCGCAACTCGAGCCACATCATGCCTGTCGTCGAAGAGGCGCTCACGCTCGATCCGCTGCCGAAGGTGATCTGGATGCAGCTTGGCGCGCGCGACGACGCGGCGGCGGCGAAGGCAGAGTCCGTCGGCATCAAGGTGGTGATGAACCGCTGTCCCAAGATCGAATACGGCCGCCTGTCGTCCGAGATCTCCTGGATGGGCGTCAATTCACGCACGCTCAGTTCCAAGCGCGCTCCGGCACCGACGCAAGGCATGCGGCTATCCCTCAATCGGATGAGTGTCGGCGGTGGCGACACCGCGGCATCCGATCGCGCCGCCAAAAACAAGACCGAGCAGCGCTGACGCGATCGCGAAGGATTCATTTCGCGATCGCGACAATGCGTAGCACGATCGTTCCGATGTGAAGCAGCAGCTTGACGGCGGATGCCGCGCCGATCAGCATGCCGCGCGATTTCAGATCAAGAGAACAGGACGCCTCAATGAGCGATCGCCTTCCAGGATTTTCCACGCTCGCCGTGCATGCCGGTGCACAGCCCGATCCCACCACCGGTGCGCGCGCAACTCCGATTTATCAAACGACGTCTTTCGTGTTCAACGATGCCGACCACGCCGCCTCGCTGTTCGGTTTGCAGGCGTTCGGTAACATCTATACCCGCATCGGCAATCCCACCAACGCGGTGCTGGAAGAACGTGTCGCGGCGCTCGAAGGCGGCACGGCCGCGCTTGCGGTGGCCTCGGGCCATGCTGCGCAAGTCGTGGTGCTGCAGCAATTGCTCCAGCCCGGCGACGAATTCATCGCGGCGCGAAAGCTCTATGGCGGCTCGATCAATCAGTTCACGCATGCGTTCAAGAGCTTTGGCTGGAACGTGGTGTGGGCCGATCCCGACGACATCGCAAGCTTCGAGCGCGCGGTGACGCCGCGCACGAAGGCGATCTTCATCGAGTCGATCGCTAATCCCGCCGGCGGCATCACCGACATCGAAGCGATCTCGACGGTGGCGCGCAAAGCCGGCGTGCCGCTGATCGTCGACAACACGCTGGCCTCGCCCTATCTGATCCGCCCGATCGACCATGGCGCCGACATCGTCGTGCACTCGCTGACGAAATTCCTGGGCGGCCATGGCAATTCGCTGGGCGGTATCATCGTCGATGCCGGCACCTTCGACTGGTCCACCGGCGGCAAATATCCGATGCTGTCGGAGCCACGGCCCGAATATCACGGCATCCGCCTCCAGGAGACCTTTGGCAATTTTGCCTTCGCGATCGCCTGCCGCGTGCTGGGCTTGCGCGATCTTGGGCCGGCGCTGTCGCCGTTCAACGCCTTCATGATCCTGACCGGCATCGAGACGCTGCCGCTGCGCATGCAGAAGCACTGCGACAATGCCAAGGCGGTCGCCGAATTCCTCGTCGGCCACCCGGCGGTGGCTTCAGTCAGTTATGCCGGCCTTCCGAGCGACAAATACAATCAGCTCGCGCGCAAATATGCACCGAAGGGCGCGGGCGCCGTGTTCACCTTCAGCCTTAAGGGCGGCTATGATGCCGGCGTCAGCCTGGTGTCGAAATTGCAGCTGTTTTCGCATCTGGCCAATGTCGGCGACACCCGCTCGCTGGTGATCCACCCGGCTTCGACCACGCACAGCCAGCTCGACGATGCCGCCAAGATCAAGTCCGGCGCCGGCCCCGACGTGGTGCGGCTCTCGATCGGCATCGAGGACAAGGAAGATCTGATTGCGGATCTGGAACAGGCGCTGGGCGCGTAAGGCTTTGGCGTCATGCCAGGGGGCGCGTAGCGCTGAACCCGAGATTCCGGGTTCGGTGCTTCGCCCGCCCGGAATGGCTCACGTCAGTTAACAGTCGTTAACCATATCTGCCGCATACATCGTCACTGGATCCCTCCTTTGATTCGGAGCCGACGATGCTGCGCTGGATGGTGCCTGCCCTTGCGGCGATGCTGACGGTTTCAACCGCGCTGGCTGCCGATCTGCCGGCCACGCCGCAGCGGCGCGCAGCTGTTCCGCCGCAGGAAGCGCCAAGAGTCTATGTCGAGACCGATCCCGACGCGCTGATCTCGCCGGCCTATGGCATCGGCAGTTACATCCGCAACCTGCCCGGCACGCCGCTGCTGCCCGGCTCGCACACGCTGCCGGGCTATTACGGTCGCCCCTGGGATTACGATTATCAGGGCCCGTATTACGGCGGAAAGCAGGTCGACTATTTCTGGCGACTGCCCTACGCGTGCGGCATCTATGGCTATTGCTGATCAGCTCGCCTGACCGAGCGGAACACCGCGCGGCCGCGCCTCGATCGACTGCCGCGAAGCCAGTCGCTCCGTCTGCACCACCGCGAGTATCAACACGACGATCGCGACCGCCTGGTGCGCAAGCGCCAGTCCAATCGGAACCTGGTTGAGCAGCGTCAGGATACCGAGCACCGCCTGCATGCTTACCGCAGCCAACAACCACAGCGCGCCGCTTGCCGCCGCACCTGCGCGCGAACGCACGGCGTCAACCGCGTGCAGCGCCGCCAGCACGAACAACGCGTACGCGGTCATACGGTGCTCGAACTGCACCGTCAGCACGTTGTCAAACAGGTTGCGCCACCACGGCGTTTCGAACCACAGCCGTTCTGCCGAAGGAATGAACGCGCCGTCGATCTGCGGCCAGGTGTTGTAGGCGCGTCCGGCGCGCAGGCCCGCGACCAGCGCGCCGAAATAGATCTGCACGAAAGTCACGACGAGGAGCAGCGCGCTCGTGAACCGCAGGCGCGCAGGTGCTGCGATCTGCGGCCGCTCCTTGAGCCGCCGCACCGTCCAGACGATGCCGGCGAAGATCAGAAGCGCGAGCACCAGATGCGTCGCCAGCCGATATTGCGACACCTCGATGCGTTCCGACAGGCCCGAGGCCACCATCCACCAGCCGACCGCGCCCTGAAGCCCGCCGAGCGCAAACAGCAGCCATAGCCGCCGCTTCAGCTCACCCGACAGACCGCCGCGCCATAGGAAGAACAGGAACGGCAGCAGATAGGCGATGCCAATGAAACGGCCGAGCAACCGGTGGCTCCACTCCCACCAGAAGATCTCCTTGAACTCGGACAGGCTCATGCCTGCATTGAGCTCGCGATATTGCGGGATCTTCTTGTAGGCCTCGAACGCCTCGGTCCACTGCGCCTCGGTGAGCGGCGGCACGCTGCCCGTTACCGGCTTCCATTCGACGATCGAGAGGCCGGATTCCGTCAACCGCGTCGCGCCACCGACCAGCACCATCAGCGCGATCAGCGCGGCCACGGCGATCAGCCACACGCGCACGGCGCGATGCGGTTCGGACGGGGCGGAAATCGTCGTCATCAGGGCAAAAACCAGGACTTGAACCAAGGAGGCTTGAACCGGACTGCGCGCCCCTTATAGTCCCCCGCTCCCGCAGCGCAAGTTACGCCAACGCAGCAAGCTCCCGCCATGACGATCCGCACCCGCAAGTTCCTCGGCGCCATCCTGCTCCTGATGCTGGCCACGGTCTGGGCCCTGCTCGGCATGGCGCTGGCGCAGATGCCGTGGATCGCCGAGTCCGGCTGGCGCCAGGCGATCTACTACGTGGTCGTTGGCATGGGATGGGTGCTACCGGCGATGCCGATCGTGAGCTGGATGCAGCGTCCCGATCGCGCCAAGTCCAGTTCGCAGCCCTTCTAGTTCGCGGCACTGCCGGTCGGCTTCACCGGCGCAAAGGCAACGCCGGACACCAGCACGCGCATCATGCGCAGCGATCGCACCCGGCCGTCCCACGAGATCCGCGGCAGCGCGCGCAGATTGGTGCGTCCCTCTGCATCCACGATGCCCGGGATCGTCGACACGGCGCTGGCAAAGCCGGCCTCCTCTGCCATCACGACATGGCTGCGCCCAAACGAAGAGCGATCGCCGAACGGAAAGGCGAAATGCCTGATCTCGCGGCGGAAAGCCGCTTCCGCGACCGCCTTGCCCATGGTCATCTCGCGGAGCGCGGCCGCATCCTTCATGTTAGCGAGAACAGGATAGTTGACGGTCGCGCTGCCGATCGTGACGAGCGGATCGGCGGCGAGCTTCGTCAGATCTTCCCAACCCATCGACGCCTCGCGCGAGATCGCGGCGAGGTCTATCCGGTAGCGCGCGCAAAGATCGGCGATCGCCGCCGACAGATCCGCCGGCGGTAGCGAACGCAACCAGCTCTCGAGATACGAAAACAGCGCCTGCTTCTCGGCATTGTCGGTGACGGTGAAGCGCTGCTCCTTCTCGCCCATCATCAGGCTGATGCGGCTCTCGCGCGCGATCATCCGTTCGAGCCCGAACCACCAGGCTTCGCCGACGCCGTCGGGAAAGGCGGTAGGGACATAGATCGTGCAAGGCACAGCGTGCCGCGCCAGCACCGGATAGGCGAAGTTGATGAAATCCTTGTTGGCGCCATCGAAGGTCAGCGCCACGAAGCGCCGCTTCTCCGGCAGCGTCACCGCGCGGCGGCAGACCTCGTCCATGCCAAGGAAATCGTACTTCCACTGCTTCAGCGCGCGAATGGCGCGGTCGAGGAACTGCGGCGTGATCTCGTGCGCCCCCAGCGGCTGAAAGCCGCCGCGCCGCCGCGGCCGCACATGCGCAAAGCGCAGGATGGCGCCGGCACCACGGCTGCGCAACGCAGCCTGGCCGCTGAACCAGGCCAGCTCAAGCCGAAGACGCTCCAGCCATCTGTCGTCGGATGCCAAGGTCCCCACCTTCGCGCAGCCCCCCTGTTCCCTTTCCTATCGTCATTACCCTTTGTTGACATTTGTTTGCAAAGGTCGGCCACCGGCCGAAATACGTATATTTTCGATTTCTCGACAGGTTTCGCGAATGACCATGGCTGCGGCGATGCAAAGCCGGACGGCAGAAGCGCCAGCGCGGTCGAAAGCGGGCCGCATCGGCCAGGTCGATATCGTCGCTGATCTCGACGAGGCCGAGGCGGTCTGGCGCGCCTTCGAGGAGAGCGGCCACCTCTTCACGCCGTATCAGCGGTTTGACCTGCTCGGTCCCTGGCAGCAGTTGGTCGGCAAACGCGAGGGCGCGCGCCCGTTCGTCGTGATCGCCCGCGACGTCGAGTACCGGCCGCTCGTGCTGCTGCCGCTGTCGCTGCGCCAAGCCCACGGCGTGCGCACGGCCTGCTTCATGGGCGGCAAGCATACCACCTTCAACATGGGCCTGTGGAACGTCGAATTCGCGGCACAGGCCGTCCTCGCCGATCTCGATGCGCTGTTTGCGCCGCTGCGCGAGCATGTCGACGTCCTCTCGCTGACGCAGCAGCCTAAGCGCTGGCACGATCAGCAGAACCCGTTTGCGCTGCTGCCGCGGCAGAGCTCGGTCAACGGCTGCCCGTTGCTGGCGATGGAGCCGGGCGGTCCGCCCGCATCGCGGATCAGCAATTCCTTCCGTCGTCGCCTCAAGAGCAAGGAGAAGAAGCTCCAGGCCCTCGCGGGCTACCGCTACCACCTTGCGACCACGGATGCGGACATCGTGCGCCTGCTCGACTGGTTCTTCCGCGTCAAGCCGGCGCGGATGGCGGAGCAGAAGCTGCCGAACGTCTTCGCCGAACCGGGCGTCGAACAATTCATCCGCAGCGCCTGCCTTGCCCGGCGAGGAGAAGGACGCGTGATCGACGTCCACGCGCTCGAATGCGACGAGGAAGTGATCGCGATCTTTGCCGGCGTCGCCGACGGCCAGCGCCTCTCGATGATGTTCAACACCTACACGATGTCCGAGAATGCCCGCTACAGTCCCGGTCTGATCCTGATGCGCTACATCATCGACCGCTGCGCCGAGCGCGGGTACCGCTCGCTCGACCTCGGCATCGGCTCGGACGACTACAAGCGGATGTTCTGCAAGGACGACGAAGACATTTTTGACAGCTTTGTCCCGTTGACCTCGCGCGGAAGGCTCGCGGCGGTGGCAATGTCCTCGCTGAACCGTGGCAAGCGGCTGGTGAAGCAGAACCAGATGCTGCTCGACCTGGCGCGCAGTCTGCGTCAGGCGTTCGGGTAAGGTCGGCGCCCTCGTCTCTCCATTTGCGGGCTGCCTCTTCCCTCCCCTGGAGGGGGAGGTAAGAGCAGCACTGATCGGTAGATTACCGGGGGCAGCGCCCTCGCCTACGCCGCCACCACGCGCGGCGCGTCCATCGCATTGGACGGCTGCACCGGCCTGCTCAGCATCGTCACGTCGCTAAAGCCGACGGCCCTCAGCTGCTCGCACATCAGCGTGCGCGCATCCTGTGCCATCGATGCATCCGGTACCACGACGGCGCGGGCATCGGCCGTCAGCAACTCGGCCGGCAGGTCGGAGGCACCGCCGGCATCCAGCAGCACGTGGTCGTAGGCCCGGAGCAGCGCATCGATCGCGAGCGTCACCCGCGGTGATTGCAGCAGGCTGCGATCGAAGCCGGGGCGGCCGGCCATGACCAGATGCAGCCGCGACAGCTTGTCCCGGGTGATAACCTGCGCGAAAGACGCTTCGCCCTGCATCAGCTCGGCAAGGCCGGGCGCGGAGGCATCGACGGCCACCGCGGCAATGGTCGGCGAGGACGCGGCGAGATCGACCACGACGACGCGTGCGTCACGCGCGAGATGCCGGGCGAGCGTCAGCGCTGAGAGCGTAATCGAGTCGCCGGCCGCGGTGCCGAGCACCGTAATCTTCTTCGCCGCCGCGCCCGCGGCGCGCAGGCTCTCGGCCAATTGCTCGATCTCGGCGAATTCGGTCATCTCGGCCTCAGCGGCCATCGCCGGCTGAAGCGGCCCGGGCTCGCCGACGACGGGATCGACCCTCGGCTCGACCACCGGCTCCGCTGCCGGTTCTTGGCGCACCGTCGCCCGTGACGGTAGGACCGCAGCCACAGCCCGCGGCGCAGTCTGGCGCAGCAGCTCGCCGGTGACGACGACGCCGGACGACAGCAGCAGCGTCGCAATCGTCGCGATCAGCACGATCGGCAGCTTCTTAGGGTAGGCCGGGGTATTCGAGACGATGGCGCGCGAAATGATGCGGCCGTCCGTCGGGGCGGTATCGATGGTCTCGCGGGTGTTGGCCTCGCGATATTTGGCGAGATAGGTTTCCAGCAGGTCGCGCTGCGCCTTGGCCTCGCGCTCGAGCGCGCGGAGCTGCACGTCCTGGCCGTTGGTGGATGCCGCCTGCTTCTTGAGCTGCTCGAGGCTCGCCGTCAGACCGTCGACCCGGCCGCTGGCGATTCGAGCGTCGCTTTCGAGCGAACGCGAAATCTTCGCCGCTTCGTCGCGGATCTGATTGTCGAGGTCGCCAAGCTGCGCCTTCAACTCCTTGATCCGGGGATGATTGCCGAGCAGCGTGGATGACTGCTCGGCGAGCTGCGCACGCAGCGTCACCCGCTGCTCCGAGAGCCGCCGCATCAATTCGGAGTTCACCACCTCCGATGCCTCGATCGGCTTTCCGCTCTGGAGCATTTCGCGGATCAGCCGCGCTTTGGATTCTGCGTCGGCCTTGATCGAGCGCGCGTTGTTGAGCTGGGTATTGATCTCGCCCATCTGCTGGTTCGACAGCGTGGTGTTGTTGGTGCCGACGAACAGGCTCGACTTGGAGCGGAAGTCCTCGACCCGCCCCTCCGCCTCGGACACCTTCTTGCGCAAATTCTCGATCTCGCCCGCCAGCCACTGGCTGGCGTTCTTGGCCTGCTCCTGGCGTACACCCTGCTGGAGCACGAGATAAACGTCGGCGATAGAGTTGGCGACGCGCGCGGCGAGCTCGGGATCGGCGGACTGGAATTCGACCACGATCACGCGCGACTTGTCGACGGCGTAAGCCTGGAGGCGCTCGTAATAGGCATCCAGCACGCGCTCTTCCGGTGTCATCGAGAACGGATCGCGGGCGATGCCGACCAGCGCTGCCAGCGACTTCAGCGGCGAGATGCCTTGCAGCACCGGATCGAATTCGGGCCGCTCCGCGAGCTTGTTCTTCTTGATGATCTCGCGCGCGAGATCGCGCGACAGCACGAGCTGCACCTGGCTGGTGACGGCCTCGGCGTCGAGCGCCTGCCGCTCTTCGGTGCGATCGCTATTCGGGCGCAGGAACACGTTCTCGCGGCCATCGATCAGGATCCGCGATTCAGACTTGTAGCGCGGTGTGACGAGATTGATGGCAACAACCGATGCAACGAGCACCAGCACAGTCGGCACGATGATCCAGCCGCGCTTGCGCGCCAATGCCGCGCCGAGCCCGTGCAGGTCGATGTCGCCGGATTCGACTTGCGCCTGCTTCGCGACGACCGGCGCAGGCTTCGCTTGGACCTTGGGCGCGGCTTCGGGTTTGGACTTTGAGACAGCCCGCTCGATCACCGCCTTGTCCTTGCCGGCACGCCAGAACGCTAAACGCATCGAACACTCCCGCAGGGGCAACGCCACAAGCTACCCCACCAGGGCGACTACACTCCATTAAGGTTGCCGCTGGGTTAATCGCTGCGTCCAGCGACTGACGCATGCGCGCCCGTCACCGTTTGTTAACCACGAGGGCCCTTAATCCGTCTCGATTATTTCGCGAAATTGTTCGGCAGTTGCCGTCGAGCGCTGGTTTTGATCATGCCCCCTTCTCCCGACCGGCCGCTTCGCATCCTGCACGCCGTGCGCGCACCAGTTGGCGGCATCTTCCGCCACATCCTCGACGTCGCCAATGGCCAGGTCGACCGCGGCCATCATGTCGGCATCCTCGCCGACAGCCTCACCGGCGGCGAGCGTGCCGACAAGGCGCTTGCCGGACTCGCGCCGCGACTGAAGCTCGGCGTGCACCGGCTCGCGATCCGCCGCGAACCGTCACCTGACGACGTCCTGGTGTGGCTTCGCATGCGACGCCTGATCGCGACGCTCAGGCCCGACGTCATGCACGGCCATGGCGCCAAGGCCGGCGCCTTCATCCGAATGCGGCGGCGCTCCGACGACACCATCCGCATCTACACCCCGCATGGCGGCTCGCTGCATTATCCCCTCAACACATTCAAGGGCGAGTTCTACGCGCGGCTCGAGCGCACGCTGATGGACGCGACCGACCTGTTCCTGTTCGAGAGCGCATTTGCCCGCGACACCTATCAACGCATCGTCGGCACGCCCAAGGGCGTGGTGCATTGCGTCTTCAACGGCGTCACGGCGGAGGAGTTCGAGCCCGTCGCGACTGCCGAGGATGCCACCGACCTCGCCTATGTCGGCGAGTTCAGGCACATCAAGGGCGCGGATCTGCTGGTCGATGCCGTCGCGCGCCTGCACGAGAACGGCAAGAAGGTCACGCTGACGCTCGGCGGCGACGGCGAGGAAACCGCGGCGCTGAAGGCTCAGGTCGAGAGGCTCGGCCTCTCCAGCGCGATCCGTTTCATCGGGCACGTCAAGGCGCGGTACGGCTTCTCCAAGGGCCGGCTGCTGGTCGTCCCCTCGCGTGGCGATTCCATGCCCTATGTCGTGATCGAGGCTGGTGCTGCCGGCATTCCCATGATCGCGGCCCGCATCGGCGGCATTCCCGAGATCTTCGGGCCGGAGAGCCCCGCCCTGTTCGCGCCGAGCAATTCCGAGGCCATGGCCGAGGCGATCGCGGCCTCGCTCGACGATCCGCAAGGGACGGCCCAGCGCGCAACCGCCCTGCGCGCGCGCATCTCGGCGCATTTTTCGCAGCAGGCGATGGTCGACGGCGTGCTCGCCGCTTATCGCGACGCATTTGCCAATCATTAACCATTCTTAAGCCCGCTTTAGAAAATCTTCCGATTTGTTCGATAATCGAAGTGCGGGGGATGCCCGGGCGCGCAAAACCGTGCCGCGGGCTTTGGAATGGACGTGGACGCTCGTGGAACCGCTCAACGCACGCTCGATGCTCGATGCCGCGACCAGCGCCGCGGCGAAGCCTGCTGACCAACCCTTTGTGGAGCGCCGCCGCCGGCTCTCGCCCGCAGCGCTCGAGGTCGTCAATCAGAAGGTCGCCCGCGCCTATTCGCCCATCGTGATCGCCGGCTTCGTCCGCCTGGCTGATTTCGCGTTGCTCAGCCTCGTCGGCATTGCGCTCTACGCCGGCTATGTCATGCCGCTCGCCGGTGGGTTCAACTGGGTCTATCCTGCGGAGATTATCGCGGTGGCGGTCGCCGCTGTGGTCTGTTTCCAGGCCGCCGACATCTACCAGGTGCAGTTGTTCCGCGGGCAGCTTCGGCAGATGACGCGGATGATCTCGTCCTGGTCGTTCGTCTTCCTGCTCTTCATCGGCATCTCGTTCTTCGCCAAATTCGGCAGCGAAGTGTCGCGGCTGTGGCTTGCCGCCTTCTACTTCCTCGGGCTCGCCGCGCTGATGGCCGAGCGTATCGTCCTGCGCTCGCTGGTGCGCGGCTGGGCGCGCGAGGGCCGGCTCGACCGCCGCACCATCATCGTCGGCTCCGACAGCAACGGTGAGCAACTGGTCCAGGCGCTGAAGGCGCAGGAGGATTCCGACATCCACGTTCTCGGCGTGTTCGACGATCGCAACGACAGCCGCGCGCTCGACACCTGCGCCGGCGCGCGCAAGCTCGGCAAGGTCGACGATATCGTCGAATTCGCTCGCCGCACTCGTGTCGACCTCGTGCTGTTCGCGCTGCCGATCTCGGCGGAGACCCGCATCCTGGAGATGCTGAAGAAGCTCTGGGTGCTGCCGGTCGACATTCGCCTCTCCGCGCACACCAACAAGCTGCGCTTCCGGCCCCGCTCCTATTCCTATCTCGGCGAAGTGCCGACGCTGGACGTGTTCGAGGCGCCGATCACCGACTGGGATCTGGTGATGAAATGGCTGTTCGACCGCATCGTCGGCAGTCTCGCGCTGCTCGCCGCGCTGCCGGTTATGGGACTGGTGGCGTTGGCCGTGAAGCTCGACAGCCCCGGCCCGGTGCTGTTCCGCCAGAAACGCTTCGGCTTCAACAACGAGCGGATCGACGTCTACAAATTCCGCTCGATGTACCACCATCAGGCCGATCCGACCGCCTCGAAGGTCGTGACCAAGAACGATCCACGTGTCACCCGCGTCGGCCGCTTCATCCGCAAGAGCAGCCTCGACGAGTTGCCGCAGCTCTTCAACGTGGTCTTCTCGGGCAACCTCTCGCTGGTCGGCCCGCGTCCGCATGCGGTGCAGGGCAAGCTCCAGAGCCGCCTGTTCGACGAAGCCGTCGACGGCTACTTCGCGCGCCACCGCGTCAAGCCCGGCATCACCGGCTGGGCGCAGATCAACGGCTGGCGCGGCGAAATCGACAATGAAGAGAAGATCCAGAAACGCGTCGAGTTCGACCTCTATTACATCGAGAACTGGTCGGTGCTGTTCGATCTCTACATTCTCCTGAAGACGCCGATCTCGCTGCTAACCAAGAACGAGAACGCGTATTGAATTGAGTTTATCTGTCATGCCCCGCGAAGGCGGGGCATCCAGTACTCCGCAGCGCCAACCGTTGTCCGCAATAGGCGCCGCGGAGTACTGGATCGCCCGGTCAAGCCGGGCGATGACAGCGGTATTGTGGCGTACCAGTAGCGTAAGCGTATGAGCGTGCGATGGCGTATGCGGCGACAGCCGGTGAAGTGAACGTAGCCGTACGGGCTGCACCCGGCGTGCTGGCCCTCCAGCGCGCGCTGGTATGGCTGGTCGGCGCGTCGGGCGCGATCGTGTTCATCGAGCCGAGTCCCTACGAGATCGCGACGCTGCTCGCGACTGTCACCTTCTTTGCCACCGGTCTGCGGCTGAAGCTCGCGCTGATGCCGCTGGTGCTGATATTGGTCCTGCTCAATGTCGGCTACACCATCAGCGCGATCCCGCTGCTCGATCAGTCCGAGGTGGCGAGCTGGATCGCGACCTCCTGGTATATGGCGGTGACCGTGGTGTTCTTCGCGATGGTCACCTCGGAGGATACGGCGGCCCGGCTCGACATGCTTCGCCGCGGGCTCGTGGTCGGCGCCATGGTGGCCTCGTTATTGGCGGTCGCCGGTTACTTCCACCTGATCCCCGGCGGAGACGATCTCCTCACGCTCTACGGACGCGCGCGCGGCACGTTCAAGGATCCGAACGTGCTCGGCGCCTTCCTCATCCTGCCGGCGCTGTTCTCGCTCCAGAGCGTGGTTTCGGACAAGCTCGGCAAGGCGTTCCGCAATGTCATCGGCTTCGGCCTCATGTCGCTGGCGATCCTGCTCGCCTTCTCCCGCGCCGCCTGGGGCGGCTTGGTGTTGACCTCCGCCTTCATGCTGGCGCTGATGGTGTTGACCAGCCGCACCAACGCGCAGCGCTCCCGCATCATCGTCATGGCGATCGTCGCCGCGGTGCTGGGACTGGCCTTGATCGCGGTGCTGCTGTCATTCGACTCGATTGCCGAGATGTTCAAGCAGCGCGCGAGCTTCGACCAGAGCTATGACGAGGGCCGCTTCGGCCGGTTCGGCCGCCACATTCTCGGCGCCGAGATGGCGCTCGACCTGCCGTTCGGCATCGGCCCCCTGCAATTCCACCGCTTCTTCCCCGAGGACACCCACAACTCCTATCTCAACGCCTTCATGTCCGGCGGCTGGCTCTCCGGCGTGTGCTATCCCGCGCTGGTCTTCACCACCGTCATCATGGGCTTCCGCCACATCTTCGTCCGCGTGCCCTGGCAGCGCGCCTATCTCGCGGTGTTCTCTGCCTTCATCGGCACTATCGGCGAAAATTTTGTGATCGACACCGACCACTGGCGGCACTTCTGGATGATGCTGGGCGCGATGTGGGGCATGATCGCGGCCGCACAGGTCTACAAAATCAAGGCTGACGACGAAGCTTCTTCAGCTTGAGAGCGGGACGCTTCTCCGGCGGGGTCTCGAGCAGGCCCTTGAGCGCCTCCGTGGCTGCGAGCACGGCCTTGTAGCCCTCATTGGCGAAGCGCAGCAGCAGACGCAGTTCCTCGTCTGAATAGCCGCCGAACACCTTCTCCATCGCCTGCTGCATCGGTACGTAGAACTGACCGATCTTCATCGCCGCGTCCGGCACGACCGCGATGAAAACCTTCCGGCGATCGGTCTCGTCGCGTTCACGGCGCACCAAGCCAGCCTTTTCGAGCCGGTCGACCACGCCGGTGATGGCGCCGGTCGTGAGCCCCGTGACCTCGGCCAGCCGGCCCGCAGTGACACGGCCTTCGAGATACAGGATGTCCATGCATTCAAGGTCGGAATTGGCAATTCCGGCAACGTTCGCAACGGTCTGGCCGTAGAGCACGCCCTGCGCGGACGACCTGCGCATCGCCTCCTCGAGCTCCTGCAACAGCGCATCGCGCGCCTTCGTCCTTGACAAGATCCGCCTCATCACTTAGTCGGTATACATCTTAGCTACTAAGAGATTTAGCTAGCCGTAATTTCTCCTAGCACCGCGGAAACGTCGGGAGCAAGCCATGTCCTATCGTCCCCGCAAGGCCCTGATCATCGGCGCCGGCATCGCCGGGCCCGTCGCTGCGATCCTGCTTCGCCGGGCCGGCATCGAGTCGGCGATCTATGAGGCCTGGCCCTATTCGAAGGGCATTGGCGGCGGCCTTCAGATCGCACCGAACGGCATGCATGTCATGGACGAGATCGGCCTTGCGAAAGAGTTGATCAGCCGCGGCTCGGTCGCGGAGGCCTTCGACTTCTATTCGCAGGACGGCGAGCGGCTCGGCTCGATCAACCGCGACATGGAGCGGCGCTTCGGCCAGCCGGCCGTCAACATCTCCCGCGCCACGCTGAACGAAATCCTGATCGACAAGGCCTGGTGTGCCTGCGTCTCACTCTACTTCGAGAAGCGCCTGATCAAGATCGAGGACCGCGGCGACCAGCCGATCATCGCCTACTTCGCCGACGGCACCACGGCCGAGGGCGACTTCCTGATAGGCGCCGACGGCGTTCACTCGGTGGCGCGCCGCCAGGTGGTGCCGGATGGGCCGCAGCCGTTCAACACCGGACTGATCGGCTTCGGCGGCTTCGTGCCGCACGCGGTGCTCGACGGCAGGCCGATCGGCCGCCACGTCGAGACGACGTTCGGACAGAGTGGCTTCTTCGGCTACGGCTATTGCAGCCCCGAACCGGACGACGGCGTGATGTGGTGGAGCACGCAGCCGGCGCACGGCATGGACGCGGTGATGTTTCGCGCGCTCGACCACGCGACGATGAAGCAGCATCTGCGCGGCTTTCATCGCGGCTGGCACGATCCGATTTCCGACATCATCGAAGCGGCCGAGAACATCGTCGTCACCGACACGCTCGACGTCGCGACCTTGCCGACCTGGTCGCGCAAGCGCTCGCTGCTAATCGGCGATGCGGCGCATGCGACCAGCCCCCATGCCGGCCAAGGCGCTTCGCTGGCGCTGGAGGATGCGATGCGGCTCGCGCGGCTGATGCAGGAGGGGCAGGAGCTCAGCGCCACGTTCCAGACCTTCGAGGCCGCGCGCCGCCCGCGCACCGAAAAGATCGTCGCCATGGCGCGCCGCAATGGCAACAGCAAGCGCGAGTTTAGCGCCACCGGTGCGTGGGTTCGCAATCAGATGCTGAAGTGGCTCCTGCCACTCGGCGCCAAGGGCATGGATTTCATGTACGCCTACGACGCGCGGGCGGTGTGATTTGGCGGGCCCTCAGGATGACGACCGGGTACGCGGCACTCATTTCAACGAGCACCGATGATGCTTAGCCTCATCCTGAGGAGACCGCGAAGCGGGCGTCTCGAAGGACGAGGCGCGCGCTCAGGGCGCGCAAAGCGCCATATGCGATTGCCCCGCAGCTTGCGACGAGAGGCGAGGAGCTACGTCTCCACCTCGAACGTCAGCCCCGCATTGTCACGCAGCCGCTTGATCAGCTTGTGCTGCATCGCTGCACCCGGTGTCCAGAAGCCGGCCGGAACGTCAGCCGCATCGCGCAGCAGGCAGATCGCGCATTCGGAGATCATCCTCGAGGTCGAGCCGTAGCCGGGATCGCGGTCACCGGTGACGCCGGCGCGCACCTGGCGGCCGTCGGGCGCGATCGCAACATACAGCAGATCGAAGAGGCCGTTCTCGCGCTCTTCCTTCGAAGGTCCCTCGCCCGGCTTCGGTGCGCCGGGGCCGGTCTTGCCGGCGTTTGCCGCCATCACGCGCTTCGCGTTGGCCTCGCCCATCTCGCCCGGACCGGTCAGCACCATCTCGTCGTAGACGAAATCCTTGCCGTAGGGAAAGCCCATCAGCATGTTGGAGCGGTGAACGTTGCGCGTGTTGATCAGCGCCATCGCGAACGGGGCCGCCCAGGATTGCAGGTCCTCCTCGACGAAGGGCTTGTTGCCCTTCGGCTGCTTCGGGCCGGTGAAGCCGGGCGTCAACGCAAACGGATCGTTCAGGATCGCGACAAGGCTGAGGTCCTTGGCAACCGCATCGAAGGTCGCTTTTGCACTCGCCGCGGTGCCGCCTGACAGCGTACCACGCATGTCGCGCACGCGGCCCTTGACGCGCGGCGCCGGCGCGCCGAACACGCGCTTGGCCTCTTCCTGCACGAAGAAAGTGCCAAGCTCGAACGGCACGGAATCATAGCCGCAGGAAAACACGATGCGCGCGCCGCTTGCCTTGGCCGCGGCCTCGTATTTGTCGATCATCTTCCGCATCCAGACCGGCTCGCCGCAGAGATCGAAATAATCCACGCCCGCAGCGACGCAGGCCGCGAGCAGTTCCTCGCCGTAGAACTGATACGGTCCGACCGTCGTGATCACCGATCTGGTCTGCGCCACCATCGCCTTCAGCGAAGCCGCATCCGACGCGTCGGCCACGATCAATGGCGTCTCGGCGTGTGCGCCGATCGCTTCGCGCACCGATCTCAGCTTGTCGAGGCTGCGGCCGGCCAGCGCCCATGTCAGCGCCTTGCCGTCCTTGTAATGCGCCGACAGATATTCGGCGACGAGTTGGCCGGTGAAACCGGTCGCGCCGTAGACGACGATGTCGAATTTCGCAGAGCTCATAATCGGCCTTTACTTTTTCGCGTAGCTCACGCCCATGCCGGCACGGACGTCGCTTTGAATGCCATAGGGCGGAATCGGATAGCGCAGGCCATTCTTAGCCAGCGCCTTCATGCCCTCGATTGCCTTGGCGAGGTGCGAGGGCTTCAAGGCCATCAGCATCTCCTCGTCCGGCACGCCGCCATAGCGCCGTTCGGCATAGCATGGCAAGGACAGGCTGGGCTCGCCGGTCTTGAGCGCCCGCCCCCAGGAATCCGCGCAGGCGGTCTCCCCGACCACGCCCCATTCGAACTTCCTGTAGCCGGTATATTGCAGCCCGTTGATCAGGATGATCATCTGCCCGGGCGTCGCGTAAACGAGGCAAATGTCGGGCGGATCGAGCCTGCCGCTCGCGAGCGGGCTGACGGCGAGCGCCTGATATTGCCCGAACGGCACCACATCGAGCGCTTCCTGGCGCTTGCGTGCATCTTCCGCCGTGCCGTGCCACACCCCGACGTAACTGTCGCCCGCGAGCCATTTATCATCCTGCGGCGCAAGACCGATCACGGCGCGGCATTGCGCACCCACGAGATCGTCGGCGGTGATGCCGACGGTCCATCCCAGACGCGCGGCCATGCTGACGATCTGGTCGGTGGTGTGGATCGCGTTCGGCCGCCGGATTTTTGGGATCGCCTCCATGTCCGCGGCGCGCGCGAACAGTTTCATGCCGATCACCGTCGTCTTCAGCCGGAGCAGGCTGTTGAGATCGGCGACGAGTGCAGCAAGGTCGATCCTATCCGCGCTCTGCTGTTGCATGGCGTCCTCCGGTCCGGCGATCGCGCGCCGCCTGTTGTTGTTTGCGGCTCTCGTTCTAGTCCTTGGTGGGCCCCGGAAGCAACTCGCCGGTCCTGCCCATCAGGCGGTAGGCCACGAGGCCGATCCACTCGCGCACGGCGACGTCGGTTCGGCCAAGCCCGTCCGCACCCATATTGGTGAAGGAAAAGAGATCGTCACGCCCGCCCATTCGCCAGTCCACCGGGTAGGCTTCGACGTCAAATCCGGCCTTGCGAAAGATCCCCATCGAGCGCGGCATGTGAAAGGCCGACGTCACCAGAAGCCAGCGCTCGCCCGGCTTCGGCGACACCAATTGCTTCGTGAAGATGGCATTCTCCCAGGTGTTGCGGGAGTCCCGCTCGAGGATCAGGCGTTGCTTCGCTATGCCGACATTCTCCAGGACTGGCGCGGAGTAATCAGCTTCCCTCGCGACGGTCGAGACCAGGTTCGACGTGCCTCCGGTGAAGACGATACGCGCATTGGGATAGCGGCGCGCGAGCTCGGCCGGCGCAAACAGACGATCGGCCGCGTGCGCGACCACCGGCGTGCGATGAGCCGCCGACAGATCGGTGTCGACGGAGCCGCCGAGCACGATGATGCCGTCGGGCGCACCGCGCGACGGATCCCAGGGCGCAAAGCGCGACTCCAGCGGATAGAGCAAGAGATTGCCGAGCGGCGAGAACGCTGCGAGCGCCAGCAGAACCAGCGTGACTGCGGCAAGCTTGCGGCCGAACGCGGCAAAGCGCGTCGCCATCAGCACGACAGACACGATCCCAAGCTCGACCAGGAGATTGATCGGCAGCAGCGCGACACCAAGGGTCTTGGAAAGAGCGAAAAACAGGAGAGCCTCGCTGGAATGATCGTGCCCGTCATGCGCGGGCTTGACCGGCCCGGCCTTCTTCAGAAATCTTCTTGAAAGAGGATCGATCGCCGGGTCAAGCCCGCGGCCGATGAAACCAACCGGACCCGGCAAATGACCCATCATCACCTGCATTCCAGCCCCGAAACCTGCCATTGGGGCTTCTTCGAAGCCGCGCTCAGGCCTGTCCTCACCATCGCCAGCGGCGACGAGGTGACGATCGACACCATCAGCGGCGGTCCGGACATGCTGCCCGACCGCAATCAGTTTCACATTCCGCCGGAGATGTTGGAGGTTCACGCCAGGAACGAGCGCATGCTGCCCGGCCACATCCTCACCGGTCCGATCGCGGTCGAAGGCGCCGAGCCCGGCGATGTGCTCGCGGTCGAGATCCTCGACGTCGAGCTCCGGCAGGATTGGGGCTGGAACATGATCAAGCCGCTGTCCGGCACCCTGCCCGACGATTTCCACGCGACGCGTATCCTGAACATCCCGCTCGACCGAACGCGGATGACCGGCCGCATGCCATGGGGTCTGGACCTGCCGCTCAAACCGTTCTTCGGCGTGATGGGCGTGTCGCCGCCGCCGGCCTGGGGCCGCATCTCCTCGCTGGTCCCCCGCGCGATGGGCGGCAATCTCGACAACAAGGAGCTCGGCGCGGGCGCAACACTTTATTTGCCGGTGTTCGTGCCGGGCGCGCTGTTCTCCTGCGGCGACGGGCACGGCGTGCAAGGCGACGGCGAGGTCTGCGTCACCGCGATCGAGACTGCACTCCGGGGCCGCTTCCGCCTGACATTGCGCAAGGATCTCAAGTTCGACTATCCCCGCGCCGAGACGGCGACGCACTACATGACCATGGCGATGGACCCCGACCTCGACCAGTGCGTGGTGCGCGCGCTGCGCGACATGATCGCGCTGCTCGGCGAGACGCGAAACTTGTCGCGTGAGGACGCCTACACGCTGTGCAGCCTGGCCGCCGATCTGCGGGTGACGCAGACCGTTAACGGCGCCAAGGGTATCCATTGCATGATCGAAAAGGCGATCGTGCACGGCTGAGCCGGCGCGCCTCTCCTGATGTGGTGACGCCACGCCGCCGCCCGGCTTTCGGGCGACGTGCCGCGCCATGCCCGAACTTCTCCAGCGATTCCAACGGGCTGACATACCGGTCTGGCCCGGATTTGACTTGCACCCCCGAACCTAAATAGAGTCTTAATCGTTACTTTTATGTACCCGAGTAAGAGGCTAGCGTTCGGGCCATGGCCACCGAAAAAGCCGAGACTGACCGCATTCCCGTAACCTTGGCGCTCTCGACCATCACCTATCTGGAGAAACTGGTGAGACAGGGCACCCACGGCACGAGCGTTCCCGGCGTTGCGCGGACATTGATCGAGGAAGGCATCCGTCTCGCCATCAAGGACGGGCTTTTGTCGATCCGCGACAATGGCAGGACGTGAGCGCGCGCCTGACGTGAGGCGGACCGATCTCGAGAGGCGGATGGCCGACATCTGCAACCTGGGACCGTTACACATGCCTGCTCTTTCCCCGACTCCTTCTCAGACCGCTTCACCGACTTGGACCGACGAACGCATTGAACTCTTGAAGCGGCACTTCGACGCCGGCCTCTCCTGCCGAGAGATCGCCGCCGACATCGGCGTCAGCCGCAACGCCGTGATCGGCAAGCTGTCCCGATTGAATCTGACGCGGGGCCGGACGGTCGATGACCGCAAGGTTCACGACAGGGGCTTTGCGCCGGCGCGCGCGTCGAGGGCCGTCCCGCGGCTGCAATACGAGATGCTCGCCACGATCTACGGCGAGACCGGCATGCCCGTGGTTGCAGAGCCGATCGACGACGGCAACCGCTGCTCGCTGCTGGAGCTGTCTGAGAATCGCTGCCGCTGGCCGATCTCGACGCCGGGCGAAGACGATTTCTGCTTCTGCGGCAATGCTGCGCCGGAGGGCCAATCCTACTGCGGCGGCCACAGCCGCCTCGCCTACCGGCCGAACTCACGCACCCGCGCTATCCGCGGCTGAAACAGGCACTCCCACAACGAAAAACCTCCGGTGGGGCATCACCGGAGGTTTCTGGAGGCTTAGCGTGAAGCCAAGAGCCGCAACTTTCGTAATCGGCTGAGAGCTATATAGCTTAGTAACTCAGGTAAGTAAATAAATCTGAGGCGATTGAATCGCATAGCACGTCTTCATCGACTGCGTGGGAGGCTGCCGATTCCGAACCGCCTCCTTGTAAAAAAGCCCCGGCGGTTTCCCGCCGGGGCTGCTTCATCTTCGAAGACCGAGCTTACCAGTTGCGCTGTGCGCGCAGCAGCAGGCTGTAGGTGTCCTGGTCCTTCAGCTCGTAGGTGGCCGCCGGCTTGGCGACAGTCGTCAGTGCTCCGGTCGTGATCGCGCCCGAGTACTTCTGGTCGAGATGGCTGTAGGTGAAGTCAGCCGAGAACGTCAGGTTCTTCACCGGCGTCCAGCGCGTGATGACGCCGACCTGGCCAATGTTGAAGTCCGGGTTGCAGGTACCGGTCAGGGTGGCGAACGCCGCGCTGCCGCAGATCAGGCCCTTGGCGGTGCCGTTGTAGTTGACCGCAGCCCACGCACCATAGAGTGCCGTGTTCCAGTACGGGCTCCAGTTGTGGGTGTAGGCACCCCGGAAGCCGTAGGTCTTGGTCAGCTCGAGGTTGCCGCCCGGGCCGAACACCGCGTCAGACACGCCGGCGAAGCCGATGCTCTGATAAGCGGCGTTCGAGCTGCCGAACATCGAGTAGCTGGTCGCTGCCAGCGACTGGAAGTTGTAGCGGCTCGCGCCCTCGGTGTAGACGCCGGACAGATTGATCACGTCGCCAGCGCCGGTCGGAATGTTCTTGATCGACAGAGCGAGCTGGACGGCCCAGCCCCACTTGTCTTCCGGATGACCGGTGACTTCAGTGGCGCCGTAATAGCCGACGTGGTTGTCGTGTGCGGCGACCGACGCCTGGAACATACCCCAGGCCTGGTCGACGCGGACCATACCGACGAGGTCGGGAGATCGGGTGCCGCCGATGTCGTTCGAGCCGTAGGCGCCGCCGAGGACGCCGGTGGTGCTCATGCCCGCCGTGTTCCAGAGGTTGGTCGTGAAGAACTGAGTCTGGTCCTGCGCCGAGATCGTCGCCGTCACGCCCTGGCCGAAATCGGCCGTGTAGGTGAACTGGGCGACGCCGTTGGTCGAGCCGCTGCCGCCGACCAACTGGTCGAAGTTGTTGCCGGGATAGTTGACCCAGGGCGCGTCGAACTGCGATACCGCCTTACCCATCGTGAAGCCGGCGAACTGGATGAAGGCATAGTAGACGCCGAGCGCGCCGCCCGAGATGCCGCCGTCGGTGCCGTTGACGTTGCCGCTGGAGGAGCCGACGAGGCCCGTGCCCGCAGCGTTGAGGCCGAGGGTGCCGCTGTACTGGGTGGCGCCCGTGCCCGAACCGGTGCCGACATAATTGCCGGTCGTCCAGGTGAAGACCGCGTCGAAATAGGTGCGGACCACGCCGTACTCGGTCGCGGTGCGCGTGTCGATGTTGAGATCTTCACGAGCGCGCATCGAGTAGTAGTTCGTCAAGCGGTTGTTCGCCGCGAAGACGCCGTTGTACTGGGCGCTGTAATTGCCGCCCGCGTTGAGGGCGACTTCAGCACGCAGATAACCGCCCAGCTTGATGCAGGTGTCGGTCCCTGGGATGTAGTAGAAACCCGCACCATAGAGCGTGCAGATCTTGACGTATTCGACCGCCTTGGCCTTGACCGGAAGATCGGCCGCCTGGGCTCCACCGACGGCGATCAGACCCGCCGCAGTGCCGAGCAAAAGGCTCTTCACCAGTTTCATTTAAAACCTCCAAGTTGCTCATTTTACGGAGACCAGACCGTATGGCCCCCCAGATCTCCGTCTCTCAAATCCGCTCGGCCGCTTTGCGCTTTCGGACACACCCGCTTCGAGCGAGGGACGTGAGCGAACCACCTGCAACGGGACGATCGAGAACCCCCCACCGTCATGGATCAATATGCCTGCGTCGTTCGGTAATCAAAATAGTTTATTAGATCAGCTTTTTGGTTTTGCTGAACCTGTGCCCGGCGCGCAACACCGACGGCTCAAGGAGCAATCAACTGAGCTGATCATCTTTGTAGTTTTAGTGACAAAATTACCCTGCTCTGCACTTGCGTCAGGACAGGCTTGCGTGGACTATGGCCTGCTACGAACACTGGCCTGAAGAATCAGTTCACCGGGAGTGACGCTGTGTCCGCAACGAGGAAAGAGGGTTCACGCCTGCGCTCCGTCGGCAATCT
Organism: Bradyrhizobium sp. 154; assembly: GCF_023073875.1. Taxonomy (NCBI): domain Bacteria; kingdom Pseudomonadati; phylum Pseudomonadota; class Alphaproteobacteria; order Hyphomicrobiales; family Nitrobacteraceae; genus Bradyrhizobium; species Bradyrhizobium sp. 154. The sequence continues at coordinate 106,220 of NZ_JADPKG010000094.1, read as the reverse complement.
GGATATCATCAGGCGCTTCACCTGGGAGATCTCTTCGATCAACATGTATCTGGAGGAGCTGCGTCAGTTCTGGGCGAGGACGCTCGGCATCAGCGGCCCGCAATGGCTGATCCTGATGGCCATCTCCGACCTCGATAAGGACGACGGCATTCCGGTCAACGTCGTCTCCAAGCTTCTCCACGTCGATCCGTCGTTCGTCACCACCCAGTCCAAGCTGCTCGAGAAAAAGGGCCTGTTGCGCCGTCGGCCCTCGCCGACCGACGCCAGGGTGGTCCGGCTGTCCCTGACCGAGAAGACACAGAAGCACCTGGCGAGCCTCAACGAGCAGTACAAGACCATCAAGGAATTCGTCTTCCAGGAGTTCGACGAGCAAGAGCTCACCGAATTCACCGCCAAGCTCGCAATGCTGAAGTCCCGCCTCGAGAAGGCCTGCGTCCGCCTCACACTCGATTTCTGACGCGCGCTTTAGATCATATCTGGCCGGTTGCGCCGAGCCGCGATTCGAGCCAGTCGAAGATGTATTCGTTGGCAAGGCTCGGATTGTCCGCATGGGCCTGCGCCGCGCCAGTCTCGGCCGCAGTGAACACCTTCAACATGACATCCGACGAGCTGCCAATACGGGAGCTCTGGACGATCTGACGCGCCCGGTCGGCCTTGAGCCAGCCATCCTCGCCGAGCGTGATCAACACAGGGCAGTCGATGCTGGAAGCCATCAGCGGCGCATGCGGCACCGGCACGATGCTGACGTCGCTCAGTGCGAATCGGCTGGCGAAGAAGGCCCGCTCGTGCAGGTCCCACAGGCCGCCGTCGCAGACGGCGGCGGCAAGCCGCGGCTCCTGCAACACCGCGCGCGCCACGAACGAAGAGCCCCAGCCATCCGCGACGATTGCAACGCGCGCGAAATCGACGTCACTGCGCGTCTCCAGATAGTCCATGACGCACGGTATCGCGCTCTCGAGATCCCGGCGCCGCAACAGCACATCGATATAATCGTCGCGCTGATCGCCGAACAGGTCCAGCGCCAGCACCGAGAATCCACGCTCGCACGCATGTGGCACGAGCTTGAAGAGAAATTCCTCCTTGCGGTGGCCGGGTTCGCCGATGCAGATCACGGTCGGAGCCCGCCCGCTTCCCGTCGGCGCAGGGAGGAAGTAGCCCTGCAGCGCATGTCCGTCGAGCCAAGGCACGGTCACGACTTCGCCGACCGGGCTGCGCGCCGAAAGGTAGCTGCGTGCGCATTCCTGCATTGCGAGCACAGCGACCCAGCGGCGCTCGTCGTCCTGCTCGAGCGGCATCGCCGCCGCGCCATAGTAGTTCATGGCGCGCAGCCAGTTGCGCCGTGCGCTCGCCATGTGGCCTTCTGCGGAGGCAGCCTCGGCGCGCTGCCGATTGGCTTGCGCCAGCTTCTTCCACTCGCGGTGCCAGGAGCGGCCGTCGCCCCGCTTCAGCTGCCGCGCGATCATCAGGCATTCGGCGATGGTGGCGCCGCCCTCCTGGGCGGCGGTGAGCAGCCGCGTGAATTCAGCGGAGATGTCCTCTCGCTCCGGGCAGAGGGTCCAGTCGTCGGAGAGGCATGCGGGCATCATCGGGAGCTACGCTCTATCGTCGCGTTACGCCTGGTTGACTAAACTATTTCAGGTCCCCAACCAAGCAGCCGCGACCAAAATGAAAGCCGTTCGAGATCACCATCGCTTGAACATTGTCGTGTCGCATGCGTGACATACCGATCGGTCATGATGCGGACGTCACATTGGCAAGAGGTGGCACACAAAATTGCCTGAGCACCTCTTGCCATGACGATCATCATACCCACATTGGCACCCCGCTCACAGGCGGTCTCAACCGAGCCGCCAGCCGACCTCCTGCGTAAAACTTTCGAAGAAGGCGCGGTCGTAGGCCTGCTCCGGCGCGGCGCGCACGCGCTCGTCCAGGCGCTTGGCGTCCTCGCCGACGAGAATGCGCCATCGCTCCGCCTTGACCCCGTCGAGAATGGTCTTCGCGGCCTCGGCCGCCGTCGTCGGCGCATCCTCCAGGAAGCTGCGGGCGCGCTCGGCAAACGCCGCCTGGATGTCCTCCTCAGTCATTTTGTCGGCATCTGGCACGCCGGCCGCGATCATGCGCTTGCGGGTCAGCGCGACCTCGTCGGCATTGAGCCGGTCCGAGCCGTCACTGCTCTGCACCTTGCGCGAATTGGAGACGATCGAGGTGCCGATGTGACCGGGCATCACCACCGAGCATTTGACGTGCGGCGCGTGCAGGCGGAGGTCGTTGATCAGCGCTTCGGTAAATCCCTTCACCGCGAACTTCGCCGAGCTGTAGGCGGTGTGCGCCTGGTTCATGCCGATCGAGGCCCAGAAGCCGTTGACGCTCGCGGTGTTGACGATGTGCGCCTCGTCCGCGGCGACCAGCATCGGCAGGAAGGTGCGCACGCCGAGATAGACGCCGCCCCAGCAGATGTTGAACGTGCGCTCCCACTGCTCGCGCGTGTTGGTGAACAGACTGCCGCCGCCGCCGATGCCGGCATTGTTGAACAACAAATGGATCCTGTCCGTCTTCTGCTGCTCGGCGAGCTCGTCGCGAAAACGCTTCAGATGGTCCTCGATCGCGACATCGGCGACATGCGTCGTGACGCGCAGGCCTTGCGGCAGCTTCTCGACCTCGCAGAGCCGCTTGGTCTCGGCCATCGCGGCTTCCGAGACGTCGCACATCGCAACGTTGCAGCCCTCGGCCACGAGCTGCCGTGCGAGCTCGCGCCCCATTCCCGTGCCTCCGCCGGTGATGACTGCGATCTTTCCTGCAAAATCCTTCATGGGACTTCGGTCCCTCCCCTTGTCGGTATGTTTCTTCAGAGCTGCCCGCGCTGCGGGGCGCCGCGTAAAATGTAGCAGCGTCGCTCGGCAGGTAAAAGCGCATCGGCGCGATCATTCGACGCCGGTGATTTCGGGCCGCGGACTATTCACATGAAGGCATCGGCAGCCTCGTCGAGGTCACCGCGGTCGAGATGAGGAGCGGTGCGCGGCAGCAGCTTGAGCGAGCACCAATGCCGTTAGCCTCATCCTGAGCAGACCGCGTGAAGTGGTCGTCTCAAGGACGACGCGCAAGACTGCTCAAAACCGTATGCGATAGCCCACAATCCGCCCGTCGCTGAGGCTGACCCCGTATTTGTCCGGCTTCGTGTTAGCGGGAATTTTTTTACAATCCGAATCGTCAAATCGATTCCATACGCTGGGGCAAGTCCGGCCCAGGCCAGCGTATTTCTTGCGATTCACAGGCTCTGGCACTCCGCTTGCATCCTCTTCGTGGTCAGAAATAACCGATGAGGTGACAGGAATGTTCGTGACCGTCGTTGCCGTGCTCTGCCGGCTAAGCGCAGCCAGCTCAAGCAGTTGCGTCGAGGAAATCGTGACCGACAGCAACATGACGCCCGAGATGTCGATGATGCAATGCGCGATCGGCGCACAGGCCCCGCTCGCGAAATGGATGGGCGAGCATCCCATCTATCGCGCCAACTGGCGCCTCGAGCGCTACAAATGCGTGCCTGGTCACTACGAGATCAAGGGCCACGCCTAGGCCCGTAGAACTACGACGTCGAGGAAACGCCCCGGAGGCGCACACCGCACGAACTGTTAGCGCCGAGCTCCTACGAAGAATTCAAACGAGTTTGCTACGTGGGAAAGTCAGCGAGATGCTGACCGTGACTGGCAAAAGCGACCGCTGCGGTCAGCAACAACCAATCGCAGCAGGCCGACGGCTGAGTCCTCGCACGCTCTGGCTACGAACGTAATCGATCCGGCTCAAGATACGCTCGCCAGTGTAATAGGCCTGGAGTAGGCTGCCGAAGCCACGTTTGTCGTGGCGATATTTTGGATCGGAGAAATCAATGTCAATAGTAAGAGCTGTTGCCCTGTTTACGATCCTTGCCTTCGGATGTGTTGTAGTCGCCGCGGGTTTCATGACATCGCCAGTATCCGCGGGCAAAATGGATGGCAAGCCGGGAGGGGGACGTAACTCGGCACACTATGACAATCCGAGCAGCGGCGGCGCAGCAAAGCCGCCGACTTCGACGAAGAAGTCACGTGCGCAATGAGAGTTGAGAGGGTCGCCGATTGACCCGAGCCTTGACGAGGATGGCCGCAGCGAAACATCGCTGCGGCCCGCGCGCCAAATGTGCCGGAGCATTTCGCAAGGAGCTAAATGGTAGTTCCATGCATGAGGCAATCGAAGCCACCGTATCGACCCGAACCTGCACCGCGTCCTCGCCGAGCAGATCCCACGCACCGGCCAGCTGAGGGACCTCGAAGCCTTCAACCGCGATTGTCCACGTTCTCGTGCGCGCCTATCTCGAAAGCCACCGCAAGGAGATGCGCAAGATCGCTCCGGGCCTTGCGACGTTCATCTGCGTCAGCGCGATCGAAGCGGTCGCACACAACACAGTGCTGAACCAGGCCGAGATGCTGCCAGAGAAAATGGTGAGGACGCTGGCGGACGAGACGACGCGGATGGTGGTGGGGTATTTGCGAGCAACCGCTTAGCAGTCGATATTGCGAGCGCTCATTGCGAGAGCATCGACAAGCCCCGAAGGTTGGGTCTCTACCTTGTCTGACTGGGCGTTGTGGCAGCTAACACAAATTGCGAAGCCCGAGCAGTTTGGAGATCGAAGGACTGTACTATCGAAGTAGAAGCCAAGTAGCGGCTGCTGCACGCGGCAATTTCGTGTCTTTGGGTTGCAGATCTACGGCGTGATGCGCCGCAGCGAAACAAGTGCTTGCTGCGCTGCCCTTAGTACTCTCGGAACTAGGCATCGAACCAGCGGTATGCATTCACCTTTGTCTGCACGAGAATGCGGGTGCAGGAACACAGGCCGATGAGTTTGCATTGTCCATCAGTTTTATGCGTGAGGCCGACCATGCAAGTTCTTTGTAGAATGATCGCGATTGCGACAATCCCAGCTTGGATGACGATCTGCTCGACTCCTGCTGTCGCGCAAAGCTTCGATGATAGGTGGTCCATCATTCCAAAAGCTCACGCGGAGCCAGCTCCTGAAGGGCTCGACCAGACAAAGAAGGACGAAACGCAATCGCAACCTTCGACCCCACAGCAAGCGCAACCTCTGACTCCGGAAGAGCCCTCGAAAGATAGTTTAGGAGCCCAATCTTCTCATCGAGTCATTTCCGGCAAAGCCTCCTACTATTCTTATCCCAAAGGCAAGACAGCAAGCGGTTCATCGTTTGATCGTAATCGGCTAACAGCGGCGCACCGCCACCTGCCCTTCGGCACCAAGTTGCGCGTCACTCACGGCAGCCGAAGCGTCATCGTGACAGTCAATGACCGCGGTCCGTTCGTCCGCAGTCGCGTCCTCGACCTTTCGCTGGCTGCTGCGCGCAGCTTGGGGATTACGGATCGTGGCGTGGCTCAGATTCGTGCAGAGGTGTTGTGAACATACAACCGGCGTCGAAGCGAAATTGCCTGCAATCAAAAGAACTCCGACGCTACTGCGCCATTGTTCTCGTCAGTATACCATTTACTCTGCGGGCCGACGGCAGCGCCGAATGGTGCAAATGCGATCACCCCCGATCCTCTACTTAAGTGCCTCAGCAGCCTCTTCTCCACCGCTGTCAAACCGCTTCGGAAAACCGTTATTCTCCAATGAGATCGCTACTGTGCATGGGGTTGTTTTCGGCGTTATTGTTTCCCGACCACCGAAGGGGCCACCCATTACTTGTCGCCACGCATCCGTGACGGCCGGGAGCAGGCTCCACGCCGACGGTCAATCCGCCCGACAGATGAGTTGAGAAAAATGGTCGGAGCGAGAGGATTTGAACCTCCGACCCCTAGTCTCCCAGACTAGTGCGCTAACCGGGCTGCGCCACGCTCCGAATGCCGTTCCATTAGCTAGGATCGCCGCTTTGTGCAAGGCGCCCGCACCAAATTGGTGTCGGCTCAAATTCCCGGAACTGCCCGCAAAGCCGGCCGAGCGGCCCTACCCGTCCTTCAGCGCCTGATCCAGCATCTCACGGCAGGCAACGAGGTCGGCGAGCGCCCGCCCTAGCCGCTCCCGGTCCAGCGCGCTGGGGCCGGCCGGCGCGGCGGCAGTGCCGCCCTTGCGGAAGGTGGTGAGGATGTCCTCGTCGTCGATCTCGGCGAAGCGGAAGTCGATGCCCTCCTCTTCGTCGCCCTGGTAATCGTCATCGTCGCTGTCGGTGACGCCCTTGATCGGCGCCTCGTCGTCGGGCTCCATCAAGCTCGCGCCGATGGCGTCCTCGATGGCCCCGAACGAGACCGCGGCGGCGCTGTCGGCGAGGCCCTGCACCGATTTGACGCCGTGCTCTTTCAGGATCCGCTGCACCCCGCGGATGGTGTAGCCCTCCCCGTAGAGCAGGCGGCGGATGCCCTTGAGCAGGTCGACGTCGTCGGGGCGGTAGTAGCGGCGGCCGCCGCTGCGCTTCATCGGCTTGATCTGGGAGAACCGCGTCTCCCAGAACCGCAGCACGTGCTGCGGAATGTCGAGTTCCTGCGCTACTTCGCTGATGGTTCGGAACGCATCCGGCGCCTTGTCCAAATGCCAATCCTTTCCGAAAGGCGGTTACGCCTCGGGTTGAGCCTTGCTGGCGTCGCCGTTGGTGCGGTGCTGGGCGTTGATCCGCTGCTTCAGGATCGCCGACGGCTTGAACACCATCACGCGGCGCGGCGAGATCGGCACCTCGGTGCCGGTCTTCGGATTACGGCCGATACGCTGACCCTTCTTGCGCACCATGAAGGAGCCGAACGAGGACAATTTCACCGTCTCGCCCTTCTCAAGGCAGTCGGTGATCTCCTTGAGCACGAGTTCCACGAAGGCGGACGATTCCGTGCGCGACAGGCCCACCTTCTGGTAGACGGCTTCGCACAGATCGACACGCGTTACGGTTTTGCTTTGATCGGTCATCGCCCTGCCCCACATCACGGCGAACAATTGTTGTCTGAAATTAGGAGCTTACGATACAACGGTCAACAGCGCTCATCAATGCAGACGCATCGATAATCGCGCTGATTCCGGCAAAATTTTATCGACTGTTGCTACCAGCGCACGAGCGCGGAGCCCCAGGTGAAGCCGCCGCCCATGGCCTCCAGGAGAACCAGGTCGCCCTTCTTGATGCGGCCGTCCCTGCGTGCCACCGACAGCGCCAAGGGAATCGAAGCCGCCGAGGTGTTGCCGTGGCGGTCCACTGTCAGCACCACCTTCTCCGGCGCGATGTGCAGCTTGTGGGCGGAAGCGTCGATGATTCGCTTGTTGGCCTGGTGCGGCACGAACCAGTCGATGCTGTCGGCGTTGAGCCCGGTCGCCTGGAAGGCATCGACGATCACGTCCGTGATCATGCCGACCGCATGCTTGAAGACCTCACGGCCCTCCATGCGCAGATGGCCGACGGTCTGTGTCGAGGACGGCCCGCCGTCGACGAACAGCTTTGCCTTGTGGCGGCCGTCGGAGCGCAGATGCGTGGTCACGATGCCGCGGTCGGTCGCCGCATTGCCCGGCTGCTCCTGCGCCTCCAGCACGACAGCGCCGGCGCCGTCGCCGAACAGCACGCAGGTGCCGCGGTCGTTCCAGTCGAGGATGCGCGAGAAGGTCTCGGCGCCGATCACCAGCGCGCGCTTATAGGCGCCGGTGCGCAGGAAATTGTCGGCGGTGGCGAGCGCGAACACGAAGCCGGAGCAGACCGCCTGGAGGTCGAACGCCGCGCCATGGTTGATGCCGAGCCCGTGCTGCACGGCGACCGCGGTTGCGGGGAACGTATTGTCCGGCGTCGAGGTCGCCAGCACGATCAGCTCGATCGATTGCGCGTCCACGCCTGCATCGCTCAGCGCAGCCTGCGCCGCCCGCAGCGCCAAGTGCGAGGTGAACTCGCCCTCAGCCGCGATGTGCCGTTCACGGATGCCGGTGCGCTGTACGATCCACTCGTCGGAGGTGTCGATGCGCGCCGCCAATTGGGCGTTGGTCACCACCTGCTCCGGCAGATAAGAGCCGCAGCCGAGCACGACCGAACGAATTTTCGTCACGAAACAGCCTCCTGCGCGGCCTGCACGGAACTGAGTGCACCACCCTCGCGGTTGAGCATCTGATTGATCTTGTTCAGGAGATCGTAGTGAGCCATCTCATAGCCAACATCGATCGCATAGGCAAAGCCTTCGGCGCTGATTCCGCCATGGCTCTTGACCACTAGTCCCTTCAGACCCAGGAACACGCCGCCATTCGACTTGTTTGGGTCCATCTTGTCGCGCAGGGCCTGAAAAGCGCTGCGCGCAAACAGATAGCCGAGCTTGGACAGCCAGCTCCGCTGCATCTCGTTACGGAGTAATTCCGCCATCTGCCGTGCGGTTCCCTCGGCGGCCTTGAGCGCGATGTTGCCGCTAAAACCTTCGGTCACGATGACGTCGGCCAGCCCCTTGCCGATGCCGTCGCCCTCCACGAAGCCGATATAGTCGAGCTCCGGCAGGTTCCTCGCACGCAGGATCTCGCTGGCCTCGCGGATCTCCTCGTGGCCCTTGATCTCCTCGGCGCCGATGTTGAGCAGCCCGACCGTGGGCCGCGTCTTGTCGAACAGCACGCTCGCCATGGCCGCGCCCATGAGCGCGAGCGACACCAAATGGTGGGCGTCGCCGCCGATGGTCGCACCGAGGTCAAGCACGACGGACTGGCCACGCTTGGTCGGCCATATTCCGGTGATCGCCGGGCGGTCGATGCCCGGCAGCATGCGTAAGTGGAAACGCGCCATCGCCATCAGCGCGCCGGTGTTGCCGGCGGAGATCGCAACATCCGCCTCGCCCTTTTTCACGGCATCGATCGCGAGCCACATCGAGGAGGTTTTGCGGCCGCGCCGCAACGCCTGGCTCGGCTTGTCCTCCATGCTGACCGCGACGTCGGTATGGATGATCTTCGAGGCGGCCTTGAGCGCGGGGTGCTTTTCGAGCTCGGGCTCGATCTTGGCGCTGTCCCCGACCAGCAGGAATTCGCTATCGCGGTGCCTGCCAAGCGAGATGGCAGCGCCGGGAATGACCACGGCGGGGCCGACATCGCCTCCCATGGCGTCCAGCGCGATGCGAATCTTGCTTAGCATGAAAGTCCTGGAACCTGGTCTCGTGCGGTCTTGAGCTAGTGGGGCCGCAAATGGGTTCGCCACGGACATGGCGATTGGCCGAGCGCCACGCCGCACCCGGACGGGCCGCGACAATAGCGTTTTGTACCCCCGAAACAACCTCTTGCCCCCAGCCTTTTGCATTCAGGACGATCCGCGAGCGGACCGACAAATCAGGCCGGAAACGCATTGAAATCAAACGGATGAAACCGTTCTTCAAACCATCGCAGCAAACGGCTTGTGCCCGGTCCGAAGCGGTCCCGCCGCAAATGCCGAGCTATTTGCCCTTTTTCTTGTCCTGCAGGGCCTTCAGGGCTGCGAAGGGATGGTCCTCGGGATCGAGGGCGGTGACGTCCGCCTCGAACACGGCCCCCTCCTTGCGCGGGTAGGGATCGATCGCCAGAAACAGCGCGTCAGTGGCGAGACGGCCGAGGTCGATGATGCCATTGACGATCGCCTCCGGCGGGTCGGCGACCGCAGGCAGCGCCTCGTCGTCCCGCCCCTCTTCGATCAGGTCGGCCAGCCGGCGCGCCTCGGCTTCGGGGGCGAACATCATGTCCACCTCCTCCTCGATCTCGCTCTCGATTGGATCGAGCGTGACGACGCAGGTCTGGCCGATCCGGCCGCGGACCAGCCCCGTGACCTGGATCCGCCCGCCGCTTTTCGGCACGACATCGAAGCTGGCATGGGCGGACAGGATCTCCCGCAGGCCTGCGAGCTCGGCCATGGCCTGCCGTTCGGCCGCCGAGGCCTCGAGTACGCGATGCAGGCCGGTGTCGGGGACCTGCGCCACGATGACGGGCGCCCGCCAGGGATCGGGCTCGGATCCGGTCGTCGGTCGGCTCATGGCGTGACATCCTCTGGGAGGGCCGGGGGAAACTTGAAGGACGCGCGCAAGAGCGCGGCCTCGTCGGTCCGGCCGAGATCGGCTTCCGTGTCCCGAGCATAAGCCGCGAGCCTCTTCGCCTGATCCATGCCGGTCCCGTTCAAGATATTCTTGCAGATCGACGATGCCAGCGCCTCGCCGCCGCCCTCCATGGCCTGATCATAGGCCTGGACGCGGCCATAGAAGGCCTCGCCAAAAGCCCGCATCCGCTTCGGTACGGTCTGGTCCCCCACCCCCATCTCGCGCAGATTGTCGTCCATGTCCTCGCAGAACCGATCGAACAGCGCCTGCGACAGCTCGGTGGCGCCCTGGACCGTCCGCAGGCGGCGCAGCAGCAGCCAAAGATGCAGCAGCAACAGGTCGAAACGCCCGTTAACCGTATCCGGCACGCCCAAGTCACGGTAAAATATGGGTTCTCGCGCCTGCGTCACGATCATGCCATAGATGGCCTCGATGGTGCCCCGCGGGGCTAGCCGGGGTTTCCTGAAGTGATTGAACGGCCAAAGCATTGTGGTTTCCGCAAGCGGGCGCGCGCGTGTTGCATTCAGAGCCTCCGCCCGGTACTTCAGCGCCTCGTGCGACGCAAGGGGACGGAATCAGTTCCGCAATGACGATAACGAACCAGACCAGCCAGCGCGCACGTCAGCGGCGCGGCCTTTACGCACGCTGGCGCGGCCTGCGCATGCTCGCGGCCGCGACCCTGGTCGGCGCGGCGCTTGCGGGTTGCACCGGCGAGCAGTTCCAGAAGGGCTACATCCTGCCGCCTGGGGCACTGGAGCAGATTCCGATTGGCGCGAGCCAGGACCAGGTGCTGATCGTGATGGGCACGCCCTCCACCGTCGCGACCCTGGACGGCGAGGTGTTCTACTACATCTCCCAGCGCTCCGAGCGCCCCGTCGCCTTCATGAACCAGAAGGTGGTCGACCAACGCGTGATCGCGATCTATTTCGACAAGAACCGGCGCGTGCGCCGGCTGGCGAATTACGGCCTTCAGGACGGCAAGATCTTCGACTTCATCAGCCGCACCACGGCGACGTCGGGTCAGGAGATGAGCTACCTCGCCCCGCTATTCAAGCTGCTCAGCTTTAACTGAGCCCTTAGAGCGTTTTCGAGCCAAGTGGATACCGGTTCGCGTAAAGAAAACGCGTGAAACAAGAATCTGGAACCCGTTCCGATTGCACCGGAATCGGCTCGAGCCTGCGGCGTCGTGCCGTTTCGTGCGACTTGCCGTCGCGCGTCGGGTTCCCTACGCTCGCTGCAAAACGAGAAGCAGGGAGTGGATTCGTGCCCAAGACTTTTTTGTCCCGTCGTGGTGTGCTCGCTGGCGCTGCCGGCCTCTCGGCCGCAGCAATCCTGCCGCGATCGAGCCTGGCCGACTGGAAGCCCACCGAGAACGTTCGCCTCGTCGTGCCGGCGGCGGCTGGCGGCTCGACCGACGTCATGGGCCGGCTCCTGGCCGCGCATCTGCAGACTGCCTGGGGCCAGTCGGCGGTCGTGGAGAACCGCTCGGGCGGTGGCGGCACTATTGGTACAGCCGAGGTGGTCCGCGCCAAGCCCGATGGTCACACCATCCTGATCGGCAATCCGGGGCCGAACGCGATCGCCTACAGCATTTTCAAGAACCTCACCTACAAGCCGGACCAGCTCCAGCCGGTCTCCAACATGATCCGGATTCCGAACATCGTCTCGGCGCATCCGAAGACCGGCATCAAGTCGATTCCCGAGCTGATCGCGTACCTGAAGGCCAATCCGGACAAGCTCAGCTACGCCTCCTCAGGCGTCGGCCAGAGCCCTCACCTCACCGGCGCCTGGTTCCTCCAGCTCACCGGGTTGAAGATGACCCACATCCCATTCCGCGGCGCGGGCCCCGCACTCCAGGCCGCGCTCGCGGGCGACATCCAGATCCTGTTCGACAATCTCTATCCGAGCCTGCCGCAGGTGCAGAACGGCACGCTCAACGGCCTCTGCGTCACCACGACCGAGCGCAGCGAGCTCGCGCCCAATCTGCCGACCATGCGCGAGAGCGCGCCGGAGCTGGCGAACTTCGACGTCTCCTCCTGGTTCGCCGTCTTCCTGCCGAAGGGCGTCCCTGCGCCCGTGCTCGAAGCGCTCAATCTCCAAGTGAAGGCGATGCTGGAGCGCGACGACATCAAGAAGCAGATCGCCGCCATGGGGGCCCGCGCCGACTACGGCACGCCGCAGCAATTCGCCGTCTTCGTGGATGCCGAGACAAAGAAGTTCGCCGCGATCATCCAGAAGGAAGGCCTGCAAATGGACGTGCAGTAACGCACAGCGTCATTCCGGGGCGGCTCCAACGAGCCGAACCCGGAACCTCGAGATTCCGGGTTCGGTCCTGCGGACCGCCCCGGAATGACAATGAGAAAGAAAACCCCGCGGCTCGCGCCGCGGGGTTTTGTCTCGTTCCACTTCCGCCGCTCAATGCGCCAAGATCGCCAGCAGCAGCAAGGCCACGATGTTCGTGATCTTGATCATCGGGTTCACCGCGGGGCCGGCCGTATCCTTGTAGGGATCGCCGACAGTGTCGCCGGTCACCGCCGACTTGTGGGCATCACTGCCCTTGCCGCCGAAATGGCCGTCCTCGATGTACTTCTTGGCGTTGTCCCAGGCGCCGCCGCCCGAGGTCATGGAGATCGCGACGAACAGGCCCGTCACGATTACGCCGAGCAGCATCGCGCCCACCGCCGAGAACGCCGCCGACTTGCCGGCCGCACCTCCGCCCGCGATCGCGTAGATCAGGAAGTAGACGACGATGGGCGACAGCACCGGCAGCAGCGAGGGGATGATCATCTCCTTGATCGCCGCTTTCGTGAGCAGATCCACCGCCTTGCCGTAGTCCGGCTTGTCGGTGCCCTGCATGATGCCGGGCTTCTCGCGGAACTGCCGGCGCACCTCTTCCACGATCGCGCCGGCCGCACGGCCGACGGCCGTCATGCCCATCGCGCCGAACAGATACGGCAAGAGGCCGCCGAACAACAGGCCCACCACCACGTAGGGATTGTTGAGCGAGAAGTCCGGATTGACGCCGGCGAAGTAGGGATGGCGCGCGGAGTCGGCAACGAAGAACTTGAGGTCCTGGTTGTAGGCCGCGAACAGCACCAGCGCACCGAGACCGGCCGAGCCGATCGCGTAGCCCTTCGTCACCGCCTTGGTGGTGTTGCCGACCGCGTCGAGCGCGTCGGTCGACTTGCGCACCTCCTTCGGCAGGCCCGCCATCTCGGCAATGCCACCGGCATTGTCGGTGACCGGACCGAATGCGTCGAGCGCGACGATCATGCCGGCCAGCGCCAGCATGGTGGCGGTCGCGATCGCGATGCCGAACAGCCCGGCGAGGCTGTAGGTGACCAGGATGCCCGCGATGATGACGATCGCGGGCAGCGCGGTCGCTTCCATCGAGACGGCGAGGCCCTGGATCACGTTGGTGCCGTGGCCGGTCACCGAGGCCTGGGCGATCGACTTCACCGGTCGATAATCGGTGCCGGTGTAGTATTCGGTGATCCAGATGATCAGCGCCGTGACGACGAGGCCGACCACGCCGCATTCGAACAGAGCCATGCCGGTGTAGTCGACGCCGTCGAGCTTGCCGAAGCCGATCAAGTAGTAGATCACCAGCGCGATGCCTATCAGGGACAGGATGCCGGTCGCGATCAGGCCCTTGTAGAGCGCGCCCATGATCGACTGGCTTGGCCCGAGCTTGACGAAGAAGGTGCCGATGATCGAGGTGATGATGCAGATGCCGCCGATCGCGAGCGGCAGCGTCATCATGTTGGCGAGGATCGGCGTCTTTGCGAAGAAGATCGCCGCCAAGACCATGGTGGCGACCGCGGTCACCGCATAGGTCTCGAACAGGTCGGCGGCCATGCCGGCGCAGTCACCGACATTGTCGCCGACATTGTCGGCGATCGTGGCGGGGTTGCGCGGGTCATCCTCGGGGATGCCGGCCTCGACCTTGCCGACGAGGTCGCCGCCGACGTCGGCCCCCTTGGTGAAGATACCGCCGCCAAGACGAGCGAAGATCGAGATCAGCGAGGCGCCGAAGCCGAGCGCCACCAGAGCGTCGACGACGACACGGCTGTCAGGCGCGAGCTTCAGCGAGTGGACCAGGAAGGCGAAATAGAGGGTCACGCCCAGCAGGGCGAGACCGGCGACCAGAAGGCCAGTGATGGCGCCCGCCTTGAAGGCGAGCTCCAGGCCGCCGGCGAGCGAGGTCGTCGCGGCCTGGGCAGTGCGCACATTGGCGCGGACCGAGACGTTCATGCCAATGAAGCCGGCCGCCCCCGACAGGATGGCGCCGATGGCAAAACCGATCGCGACATAAACCCCAAGGAAATAGGCAAGCAGCACGAAGATGACGATGCCGACGAGACCGATCGTGGTGTACTGGCGCCGCAGATACGCCTGTGCACCTTCGCGCACCGCTCCTGCGATCTCCTGCATGCGCGGCGACCCCGCATCCGCGCTCAACACCGAAGACGTCGCCCAAATCGCGTAGACGACGGAAAGCACTCCGCAGAGTACTATCAACCATAATGCTGTCATGTGATTTTTTGCCTCAGATCCTTGATGTACCCCCGGCGCCTTTTGTTCTCCGTCGTGCGGTGCGGCGCCTTGATTTTGAACAAAGCCGCCCTTGCCCGAAGGGGCGGCCCCAGTCGGTTGCGAGCTTGCCAAAATCAAATTGAGGGTGCAACGCCGGATAAGGCCGAAACAGCCGATCTCGGCAGGTATTTAGGCCAGGCCCTGAGCGTCTGGCGCCGGCTTGGAGCGATTCCTAGAAATGGCTGTACGAAAGGCGCTTCAAAGTCAATTCCTGCCCCTGCCCATCAAGGAAGCGCGGCGGCTCTTGGCCCGCAACAATCGTGCCGATCGCCGTGACGGCAAGGCCAGCCGCCCGCCCCGAGGCGATCAGCGCATCGCTTTGCGCCGGCGGCGCGGTGCACAGCACCTCGTAATCGTCGCCACCGGCCAGTAGCGTCTGGATGCCAACGGCCATCCGCGCGACCAGGCCAGCTGCCGCAGCCGATAGCGGTACGTTCGCCACGTCGACGGTGGCCGAGACACCGGACGCTGCGCAAAGTTTGGCGAGATCGCCCGCAAGCCCGTCGGAGACATCCATCGCGGCGGTTGCGTGATCGCGCACGGCCTGCGCCAGCGCGTTGCGCGGCCGCGGCACGCGATAGCGCGAGACCAGAAAATCCCGTGCGGCGGGATCGGATGTCAGCGCGCCGGCCGCAGCGCCGCCGGTGAGCACGTCGAGGCCGAGCGCGGCATCGCCGATCGTTCCCGTCACCAGAATGCGCTCGCCCGGCCGCGCGCCGATGCGACCGACCATTCGTCCTTGCGGGACGCGGCCGAAGGCGGTGATCGAGATCATCTGCGGCCCCGGCGTCGACACCGTGTCGCCGCCGAGCAGCGGGCACGCGAAGCTCTTGGCGTCCTCGCCGAGCGCATCCGCAAACGGCCGCAGCCAGGCATCCTCCCTGTTGCGCAATGCCAGCGTCAGCACGAATCCGGCTGGGACCGCGCCCTTGGCCGCGAGATCGGACAGGTTCACCCGCAGCGCCTTGCGCGCGATGGTGTCAGGGGGATCAATGGCAAGATAATGCACGCCCTCCACCACCGCGTCGGTGGTGACGACGATGTCCTCGCCAGCCGATCTCAGGATCGCGGCATCGTCGACCAGTCCGAACGCGCCGGGATCGATCGCCAGCGGCTTGAAATAACGCGCGATAAGGGAGTCTTCGCCAGAGAGATTTTGCGTGTCTGCCATCGGCGCCAGCCTCACCCCTCTCTGTCATCGCCCGGGAAAAGCGCGAAGCGCGTCATCAAAAAAGCCACCGGGCGATCCGGTATTCCAGAGACGGTCGGGCGACATCGATAGGCCGCGGCGTACTGGATTCGCCGGTGATGACGCCGGTATATGGGGCAATCATATCGCATCACTTCACCACCCCAGGGTATCGCTACCCACGCCCGAACTCGTCACCGCGAAACTGGCGGCCGATCTGGTCGAGGACTGCGTTGACCATGCCGGTCTCCTCGCGGTCGACGAAAGCGTTGGCGACGTCGACATATTCGGAGACCACGACGCGGCCCGGGACGTCCTTGCGGTGCTGGAGCTCATAGGCCCCGGCCCGCAGCACTGCACGCAGGATCGCCTCGATCCGCTTCAGGGGCCAGCCCTTCGACAGCGCCTCGTCGATCAGCGGATCGAGCTTCTTCTGGTCGCGCACGACGCCGGAGACGACGTCGCGGAAGAAGGCGGCCTCCGCCGGAAGGTACGTATCGCCCTCGACCTCGTTGCCGAGCCAGTGGCTCTCGAACTCCGCAAAAATGTCGTTGATGCCCGCACCGGCGATGTCCATCTGGTAGAGCGCCTGGACGGCGGCGAGCCGCGCCGCGCCGCGGCGGTTCGCCTTCTTCTCCGGAGCACCCGCCGGCTTTTTGTTGTTGTCGGCCATGGCTCAGGCCTGCGCCAGACGGCGTTTGATGCGCAGCATCGCAAGCGCGGCACGTGCGGCATCGCCGCCTTTGTTGAGCTCGCTGGCGCGTGCCCGCGCCCAGGCCTGCGCTTCGGTGTTGACGGTGAGAATGCCGTTGCCGAGCGGCAGCTTTCGCGCCACGGCAAGATCCATCAGCGCGCGCGAGGATTCCTGCGAGACGATCTCGAAATGAATGGTGTCGCCGCGGATGACGCAGCCGAGCGCGATCACTGCGTCATAGGGCTTGCCGTTCGCCGCAGCCGCGTCGACCGCGATGGCGACCGCCGCCGGAATTTCCAGCGCGCCGGGAACCGTGATGACGTCATGCGTCAGGCCGGCCGCCTTCAGCTCGGCGATTGCGCCGTCGAGAAGCGCGTCCTGGAGATCGTCATAGAACCGCGCTTCGACAATCAGCGCGCGGGCGCCGGAAATGTCGGTCTGGTCTTTCAGGGGTGCGCGCCGCGCGTCTGCCATCGTTCAATCCGTTTCGAAAGGGTCGGCGCTATGTAGTCGCCGGAAGCAGGTAAGCCAAGTTCTAAAGACATGGTCATTCCGGGGCGGCTCGAAGAGCCGAACCCGGAATCTCGAGATTCCGGGTTCGATGCTAACGCATCGCCCCGGAATGACGGCTACGCCGTCATTTCCGTCAGCCGCGCCGCGTAGCGAGCCATCAGATCGACCTCGATATTGACCTCGTCCCCCGCTTTCCAGCCGCCGATCGTCGTCACCGTCAGCGTGTGCGGGATGATAAGCACCGAAAAGGTCACGTCCTTCACTGTATTGACGGTCAGCGAGACTCCGTCGAGCGTGATCGAGCCCTTGGTGGCGATGAAGCGCGCCAGCTCGCGCGTCGTCGAGAGCTCGAACCTCGCCATCTCGGGCAGGTCCTCGCGGCTGAGCAGCGTCGCGACACCGTCGGCATGGCCGGCGACGATATGACCGCCGAGCTCGTCGCCGATCTTCAGCGCCCGCTCGAGGTTCAGCCGTGTGCCGACCTTCCAGTGTTTTGCGGTCGTCAGCGCCAGCGTCTCGGCGGCGGCATCGACGTCGAACCACGTCTTGCCCGCCTGAACGCCGGAGGCGACCACGGTGAGGCAGACGCCGTTGCAGGCGATCGAGGCGCCATCGGCGATGGTGGCGCGATCATAATTGCAGGCGATGCGCAGACGGTGCAGCTGCCCCTGCGCCGTCGGCGTGAAACTGACGATCTCGCCGATATCGGTGACAATGCCAGTGAACATTACGAGCGCTCGTAAACGGTGAGAGTATCCTTGTCGAATGTCTCGCTAGCATGAACCTTGTAGGCCCGCGACTGCGTGATTTTCGACAGGGGCAATGCATCGAGCGCATCGACGCCGCCAGAGCCCACCTCTTCCGTGCCGCGGAACAGCCAGATTTCGTCGGCGAGGTCGGCCGCGACGAAGGACGCGGCGACACGGCTGCCGCCTTCGACCATCAGCCGCGTGATGCCTTTCTCAGCCAGCGCATGCAGCACGGCCGTGAGATCGAGTCCTGATGCACCGACCGACGGCACACGCAACATTTGCGCACCGGCCGCGCCAAGCCGTGTGGCGGCTGCGGCTTCGGCGAGTTCAGAACTCACCACCCAGAGCGGTGTTTCTCGCGCAGTGCGGACAAGCTTGCTCGCGCCGGGAATGCGCAGGCTCTGATCGAGCACGACCCGCACCGGCGAGCGCGCCCCCATGCCCGGCAGGCGGCAGGTGAGCATCGGATCGTCCGCCAGCACCGTGCCGATGCCGACCAGGATGGCATCGCTCTGAGCGCGCAAGAGGTGCACGCGATTGCGCACCGCCTCGCCGGTGATCGCGACCGGCTTGCCGCCGGCCGCACCGATCTTGTCGTCAGGCGAGACCGCAAGCTTCAGGATCACGTGCGGACGCTTGTCCCGGATGCGACGGAAATGCCCGGCGTGATCGAACGCAGCCTCTGCCGCGCAGAGACCGACGTCCACCGTTATGCCGGCTGCCCGCAAGCGCGCATGACCCTGGCCGCCGACTTCAGGATTGGGATCCTCGATCGCCGCCACGACCCGCGCGATCCCGGCGGCGATCACCGCATCGGCGCAAGGCGGCGACTTGCCGAAATGCGAGCACGGCTCCAGTGTGACGTAAAGCGTGGCGCCGAGCGCCGCTTCGCCTGCCCGCCGCAAGGCTTCGGGCTCGCCATGCGGCCGCCCGCCAGGCTGTGTCCAGCCGCGACCGACGATCACGCCGTCCTTGACGATGACCGCGCCCACGGCCGGATTAGGCCAGGTGCGGCCCTGCCCGCGGCGCCCAAGCGCCAGCGCAAGCTGCATGAAGCGGAGATCCGCATCCTTGGCCTCACGGGCCTTCTGCGCGAACTGATCTTCCAGGATGCGGAAGATCATTTGCGGATCGCGGCGAGCCGCGCTTCCTCCTCACCGGAGAGCTCGCCGAGCACGTCGGCGAAATCCTTGGCCTCGCGGAAATTGCGGTAGACGGAAGCAAAGCGCACATAGGCGACGTCGTCGAGCGTGCGCAGATGCTCCATCACGGTCTCGCCGATCACCTCGGAGGAGATCTCCGCCTCGCCGCCGGTCTCGAGCTCGCGCACGATGGTGGAGACCATCTTCTCCACCCGTTCCGGCTCGACCTGCCGCTTGCGCAGTGAGATCTGCACCGAGCGCATCAGCTTGTCGCGGTCGAACGGCACGCGGCGGCCGTTGCGCTTGATCACTGTGAGCTCGCGCAGCTGCACGCGCTCGAAGGTGGTGAAGCGGAAATTGCAGGCGACGCACACGCGCCGCCTGCGGATGACGGACGAATCCTCGGTCGGACGCGAGTCCTTTACCTGCGTATCGAGACTGTTGCAGTTCGGGCAGCGCATCCGTGTACCTTGACCTTACTGGTAGATCGGGAACCGGTCGGTGAGCGCCTTGACCCGTTCCTTGATCGCCGCTTCCACGAGCGGCGCCTTGCCGTCGTCGGATTGTGCGATCGCGTTGAGCACTTCGGCGATCATGCCGCCGACCTGCTGGAATTCGGCGACACCGAAACCGCGGGTGGTCGCGGCCGGAGTGCCGAGGCGGAGGCCGGAGGTGACGAACGGCTTTTCGGGATCGAACGGAATGCCGTTCTTGTTGCAGGTGATGGCGGCGCGGACCAGCGCCTTCTCCGAGACGTTGCCCTTCAGGCCCTTCGGCCTGAGGTCAACGAGCATCAGATGGTTGTCGGTGCCGCCCGAGACAATATCGAACCCATGGCTCTTCATCGCCTCGGCCAGCGCCTTGGCATTCTCGACGACGTTCTTGGCGTAGACCTTGAAGTCCGGACGCAGCGCTTCGCCGAAGGCGACCGCCTTCGCCGCGATCACATGCATCAGGGGACCTCCCTGCAGGCCCGGGAAAATCGCCCCGTTTAGCTTCTTGGTCAGCGTCTCGTCGTTCCAGAGCATCAGGCCGCCACGCGGACCGCGCAGCGATTTGTGCGTCGTGGTGGTGGTGACGTGGGCATAGGGCACCGGCGAGGCGTGCACGCCGCCGGCGACGAGGCCGGCGAAGTGAGCCATGTCGACCAGCAGATACGCGCCGACACTATCGGCGATCTCGCGGAAACGCTTGAAGTCCCAGGCGCGAGAATAGGCCGAGCCGCCCGCGACGATCAGCTTCGGCTTGACCTCTTCGGCCTGCTTGGCGACCGCGTCCATGTCGATGATCTGGTCCTCGCGGCGCACGGTGTAGTGCGCGGCCTTGAACCACTTGCCGCTCATGTTGACGGGCGAGCCGTGGGTGAGATGGCCGCCGGCCGCAAGATCAAGTCCCATGAAGGTGTCGCCCGGCTGGAGCAGCGCCAGGAACACCGCCTGATTCATCTGGCTGCCAGAGTTCGGTTGCACGTTGGCAAAGTTGGCGCCGAACAGCTTCTTGGCGCGATCGATCGCAAGGTTTTCGGCGACGTCGACCCACTCACAACCGCCGTAGTAGCGCGCGCCCGGATAGCCTTCCGCATATTTGTTGGTCATCACCGAACCCTGCGCTTCCAGCACGGCCCGGCTGACGATGTTCTCGGAGGCGATCAGCTCGACCTCATGGCGCTGCCGGCCCAGCTCGCCCTTGATGGCGGCGGCGATGTCCGGGTCGGCCTGCTCGAGCGAGGCGGTGAAAAACGAATCGGGCGCGGAAGCGGTTTTGGCTGAGGTCATCTTGCGAATATCTCCACCGCCGCAGCCTGTTGGCGGGCTACGGGCGGGTCTGGTGTGGCGGTCGGAAGCAATGCGCGATCTACCACATTGCCCGCTCCCGGCCAAGCATTTGCGGGTCGGGCCTGAGATTTGTGCAAGATATGGTGGGGATTGGAGGTTTTCGGCATTGGAGCGGTTTCATAGAACCGCTCCTCCGCGAATGTCCGGACAGGACCACTTTGGACCGCACGTCGCGCCAACGGCCGGCGGCCGCAGCCGGCGTCGTTTTAGAGCCCGGTATACCCCGCTTTCACGGGGTCCACGCTGCCGTCGAGCTGCCGCAGATAAGTCAGGCCGCAGACCGTCAAGCGGTGCGGGTCCTTCTCGCCGGCCTCCATCAAAGTATTGAGATAGTTCGTGACCTTGGCCCGTGCCTCCTCGCTTGCCGCCGCGGTGCGGTTGGCGAGCAGGTCATAGGTCTGCATGATGCGGTCGATGGCGGCTTCCATGGCACCCTCTGGTTCTCTCGAATTTTGGGAGTTTTGATCAGGCAACCGCTCGAGCCTCGGACTGCATCTCAAACCTGGTGATCGCCTTGTTGGCGAGCCTGATCTTGTTGAATTCGCCCTGCTGGAGCAGCTTGACGATGATCCCGAGCAGGCGCTCGTCGGTGACGAGGGAATCTGGGATCGCGCCGGAGCGGCGAAGGTAGTTGGCGGCAATGGCGTAGGCTTCGCTCACAAGTTCCACGTTCAGCGCCTGAAGCCCACGCTCGACCAGCATCGACGTTTCTCCGATCCGAAGGAGATAAGCGCCGAGCCCGGAACTGGTTCCTCACGGCGAGACATTTTCTTCGCAGCGCAAAAAGTAAAGCGCACCGGTCCGGACGAATCCGGGCCGGCGCTCTGGGGAAGTTGAGGCACGTTCGGGCGGTTTGCCGGTCTTGTTTGGGGCCGGCTTGGCCTTAATCCCTTGGAACTCAGAGCCGATACAGGATCTGGTCGGTCCAGAACCGCTCGAGGCGGTGCAGCGACTTGTTGAGGGTCGAGAACTCCTCGCCCGAGATGCCGCCGACCTGCTCCACCGTCTTGACGTGCTTCTGGTAGAGCGCATCGACTATGCGGCGGACTTCCTGGCCCTGCGGGGTCAGGCGGATGCGCACCGAGCGGCGATCAACGCGCGACCGCTGATGATCGAGGAAACCGAGCTCGACGAGCTTCTTCAGATTGTAGGAGACGTTGGAGCCGAGATAGTAACCGCGCGTGCGCAGCTCGCCCGCGGTCAGCTCCTTGTCACCGATGTTGTAGAGCAAGAGCGCCTGGACCGAGTTGATGTCCGCACGGCCGC
Source organism: Bradyrhizobium sp. 154 (assembly GCF_023073875.1). Lineage (NCBI taxonomy): Bacteria > Pseudomonadati > Pseudomonadota > Alphaproteobacteria > Hyphomicrobiales > Nitrobacteraceae > Bradyrhizobium > Bradyrhizobium sp. 154. The sequence continues at coordinate 84,213 of NZ_JADPKG010000094.1, read as the reverse complement.
GGCGATCGAACTCGTCCTTGATCACGTCGAGGAGCCGGCGATGCAGCCGCTCCACCAGAGTCAAAGCTTCCAGATAGAGCGACTGCACCGAACCCTGCTGGCCGGAGACGCGCTCTGCGGTATCTGCCGCAGTTGCGACGGCTTTCATCATGACACTTCCCCTGTTGTCGTTTTTATCGACACTTATTCGACGAAACTTGTGTCCCGCCTGATAGGTGCAACTTAAGGGGCTCGTTTGAAGAACGGCTTAAATAAGAGAATAAAGAGATCATGAATTTAAGACAGTGAATTGCGGATTAAGCCTGTACTACAAGCACTTTTCGCAACACTCTGTTGACCCTCGCAAGGTCCTGTTCACCCTCCGTCCGCCCCCTTGTCGCATTCCAGCACAGCGGCGCCCCGTTTCGAAACGCGGGCGTAACAGCTGTGGCGGAACAATGCTGGTCAACGAAAACTTACCGCAAATTTTAGGCAACCAACGGTCAACCAAGTGCAACATCTCTTGTCCCGACAAGCGCCGCGAAGCAGGGCGCAGAGCCGGGACTCAGATGCCATAATCGGGACCGTAAAAAGATGCGGCGCGGCTCTACAAGCATTACGCCGCAAATGCAGCGCGCTGCATTGCGCCCGGGCACGAGAGCATTTCCGCGAAACGCGCTACGGCGGTCGTTCCCGCGCAGCCATCCAGGCGAGCGCGAGATAGGCGGCGAGCATGAACGCTTCGACACCGACCACGACCAGGCTGCCGCCGTAGATGCCGGGAAACATCAGCTCGATCACCGCCATCGACACCACGGTCGTCAGCCACACCACAGCGCCCCAGGGCGTCGCCAGCCAGAGACCAACTGCTGCGACGAGCTCGATCACGGCGAAGTAGACGGTTGCGGCCTGCCAGGCCATCGCCTGGTTCTCGAAGGCCTCGTCGTCGCCGCCGACGAAACCCGTCACTTGCGCCCAGTGATAGAGACCCTTCAGGATCGAGAGCAGCGCCATCACACGCAGGAACAGCACGAGCCGGCGCGTCCAGACATTGTCATCGGACGCAGAGCGCTCCGACGAGATCGCCGCCACCGACATCGCGCTATCCCTGGCGCTGTCTCTGGCATTGTCCCGGGCGCTGTCGCGGGCCGCATCGCGTGTGGAAATCTCGGACATGGCCCCCTTCTGGCTGCTTCGCCTCGCAAAATCAATCGGCTGCCATCCCTTGCGGCAGGTCAAGCCGCGGTGACGGGAACCATGCGAGCTGGTATAAGAATAATTCCAGCCGGAGGAAGAGTGATGGCGATCAAATACGGACGTCCGATCGAACTGCGCGAGGTTTCGCGCCGGGATGGCGCTAGCGCCTCCCCTGCCCTCGATCTGACCGTCCGCCCGCGCCGCAACCGCAAGGCCGAGTGGGCCCGGCGCATGGTGCGCGAGAATGCCATCACCACGGATGATCTGATCTGGCCGCTGTTCCTGATCGACGGCAGCGACAAGCGCGAGCCCGTCGCCTCCATGCCCGGCGTCGACCGCCTCAGCGTCGACCAGGCGGTGCGCGAGGCCGAGCGCGCCATGAAGCTCACCATCCCCTGTATCGCGCTGTTTCCCTATACCGACCCGTCCTTACGCGACGAGGAAGGATCGGAAGCGACCAACCCGAACAATCTGGTCTGCCAAACTGTGCGCGCGATCAAGAAGGAGTTTCCGGAGATCGGCATTCTCTGCGACGTCGCGCTCGATCCCTTCACCAGTCACGGTCATGACGGCCTGATCTCCGACGGCAAGATCTTGAACGACGAGACGGTCGCGGTGCTGGTGCGCCAGGCCCTGGTGCAGGCCGAAGCCGGCTGCGACATCATCGCGCCGTCGGACATGATGGACGGCCGCGTCGCCGCGATCCGCGAGGGGCTCGACTGCTCAGGCCTGCTCGACGTGCAGATCATGGCCTATGCGGCCAAATACGCTTCCGCCTTCTATGGCCCGTTCCGCGACGCCATCGGCTCGGCCAAGACACTCACCGGCGACAAGCGCACCTACCAGATGGACAGCGCCAATAGCGACGAAGCACTGCGCGAGGTCGAGCTCGACATCGCCGAGGGCGCCGACATGGTGATGGTGAAGCCCGGCATGCCTTATCTGGACGTGGTCCGCCGTGTGAAGGATACTTTTGCGATGCCGACCTTCGCCTACCAGGTCTCCGGCGAATACGCGATGATCGCGGCCGCGGCCAATAACGGCTGGCTCGACGGCGAGCGCGCGATGATGGAAAGCCTGCTCGCCTTCAAGCGCGCCGGCGCCGACGGTGTGCTGAGCTACTTTGCGCCGAAGGTCGCGGAGAAGCTGCGGGCGCAGGGGTCATAAACGCCCACCGCCTCTTTGATGTCGTCCCGGCGAAGGCCGGCCACCTGTCCTGGTCTTGGCCAGGACGACGGAAGCGTCGCGCCAGCGCGGCCTCCGCGCCGCTCCGCCGCCGAATTGCCGGAATATTTTCGCTTGTTGATCCCAGCGCGCCCTTGGCATGCGAACGGCCTGTTCCCATGTCCTGCCACGGGGGTTCGCTGGGAGAACGGACATGTCGGACTCGGGCAATTCAGGCGCCTGGCGCAACGACAGCGGCGTGCAGCCGCACGCCTACGATCCCTATCTGCATCCGGAGCTGTTCCGCGGTGTTGCGACGCGGCGGGTGTTCGCCTTCCTGGTCGACATGGTCGTGATCTCGGTGCCGGTGATCCTCGGCTATATCTTCATCGCCTTGTTCGGTGTGGTCACGCTCGGCATCGGCTGGGCGCTGTTCTGGATCGCCTGGCCGGCCTCGGTGGTCTGGGCCATCGTCTATTACGGCGCCAGCATCGGCGGCCCTTCCTCCGCGACAGTGGGCATGCGCCTGATGGATCTGGAACTGCGCACCTGGTACGGCGCGCCCGGCTACTTCGTGCTCGGCGCCACCCATGCGGTGCTGTTCTGGGTGACCGTCTCGTTCCTGTCGCCCTTCGTGGTGCTGGTCGGCCTGTTCAACGGCCGCCGTCGCCTGCTGCATGATTTCGTCTTGGGAACGGTCGTGATCAACAATTCGGTCCGCGTACCCGCGCCCCAGGCCGCAAGGACGTCCTGATCAAGGACCTATCAACCCGGATCTTCTAAGCTGACTGATCTGATCTGCCGAGCAGGCCAATTGACCCGGAGCTTCCGTAGCGCGATGCTGACACACAGTTCGGAGGCCCACGACGTCCCTTGACCCAGCACTCGCGCGATACCCCGCAATTTTACCTCACGGCGCCCTCCCCGTGCCCCTATCTGCCGGGCCGGCATGAGCGCAAGGTGTTTACGCACCTCGTGGGTGAGCGCGCCGGTGACCTCAACGATCTCCTGACCCATGGCGGGTTCCGCCGCAGCCAGTCGATTGCGTACCGTCCCGCCTGCGACCAGTGCCGCGCCTGCGTCTCGGTGCGGGTCGTCGCCAACGAGTTCCGGCCGTCCCGCAACTTCAGGAAAGTGCTGGCGCGCAACGCCGACATCATCGGCGAGCAGCGCAGCGCCGTTCCCACCTCCGAGCAATATTCGATATTCCGCGCCTATCTCGATGCCCGCCATCGCCATGGCGGCATGGCCGACATGACCGTGCTCGACTACGCCATGATGGTCGAGGACAGCCATGTCGAGACCCGCATCATCGAGTACCGCAAGCGCGGCCCCGACAGCGGCCTCACCGGCCGCGGCGAGGAACTGATCGCGGTGGCGCTGACCGACGTGCTCAGCGACGGGCTGTCGATGGTCTATTCGTTCTTCGAGCCGAGCCAGGTCAGCCGCTCGATGGGCACCTTCATGATCCTCGACCACATCGCCCGCGCGCGCCGGCAAGGGCTGCCCTACGTCTATCTCGGCTACTGGATCGAGGGCTCGAAGAAGATGGACTACAAGGCCCGCTTCCTGCCGCAGCAGCGCCTCGCGCCCTCAGGCTGGCTACGCGTCGACGCGCAGGGGGATGTGGCATCCGAGCCGCAGGATTAATTTAGCCGACGCGCACTGGTGTCATGCCCGCGAATGCGAGGCATCCAGTGCGCCGCGGCTTCTCCGTTCGATCGCAGGCTTCACCGAGTACGGGTCGCGCGGTCAAGCCAGGCGACGACAGCTGTGCATTCGGCGGACACTCACCCGAACAGCGTATCCGCCAGCAGCTTCACGTTCAAAACAACGATTACGCCTGCGACGATCCACGCGATCGCGGCGACTGACATCGGAATCGCGAACTTCCCCATCTTGCGGCGGTCGGAGACGAAGCGAACCAGCGGGATGACGGCGAATGGCAGTTGCATCGACAGCACGACCTGGCTGAACACCAGCAAATCGGCCGTGCCGCGCTCGCCATAGATCGCGGTGACGACGATCACGGGAATGATGGCAATGCCGCGCGTGAGCAGGCGGCGCGCCCAGCTCGGCAGACGCAGATCGAGAAAGCCTTCCATCACGATCTGGCCGGCGAGCGTCGCCGTAACCGTTGAATTGAGGCCGGAGGCGAGCAGCGCCACCGCGAACAGCGTCGAGGCGATGCCGAGACCGAGCAGCGGCGATAGCAGTTCAAAAGCCTGGCCGATCTCGGCGACGTCGGAATGGCCGCTTCTGTGGAAGGTCGCAGCAGCGACGATAAGGATGGCGGCATTGATGAACAGCGCCAGCATCAGGGCGATGGTCGAGTCCGTCGTCGCCCATTTGATCGCCTCGCGCCGGCCAGCGTCATTGCGCTCATAGGCGCGCGTCTGCACGATCGAGGAGTGCAGGTAGAGATTATGCGGCATCACGGTTGCGCCGATGATGCCGATCGCGATGTAGAGCATCTCGGAATTGGTGAAGATCTCGGTCTTCGGCACAAAGCCACGCAGCACCTCCGCGACCGGCGGCGCCGCAGCCACGATCTGGACCGCGAAGCAGACCGCGATGACGCCAAGCAGCGCGATCACGAACGCTTCGAGGAAACGGAAGCCGCGATTCATCAGGAGCAGCAGCAGGAAAGCGTCGAGCGCGGCGAGCAGCGCGCCGCCGATCAGGGGAATGCCGAACAGCAGCTTCAGCGCGATCGCGGTGCCGATGACTTCGGCGAGGTCGCACGCGATGATCGCCGCCTCGCAGGCAAGCCAGAGCAGGAAGTTCACCACGGGCGAATAGGTCGCGCGGCAGGCCTGCGCGAGGTCGCGGTCGGTGACGATGCCGAGCCGCGCTGCCAGCGACTGCAGCAGGATCGCCATCAAATTCGAGAGCAGGATGACCGAGAGCAGCGTGTAGCCGAACTTCGATCCGCCGGCGAGGTCGGTCGCCCAGTTGCCGGGATCCATGTAGCCGACCGAGACGAGATAGCCCGGACCGACGAACGCCAGCAGCCGCCGCCACCAGCGGCCGGCGGCCGGAATGGCAATTGTGGAATTGACCTCGGCGAGGCTCTTGGTGGTGGGCGCATCGGTGCGCCAGCCGGCGGCGTCTTGGCTCAAGTCTCGGGTCAGATGGGGTGATTGGGCATCCATGCCGGCAGAATACCCAACTTGCTTCTTATTGCAACTCATTTGCAACTGCATCTAGCCGCACCGGTTCTCAGCACAGACCCGTGGCCCTTGTCGGGAAGCGGGTGGGTTCGGCGGTTCTCGCGGGCGAACATGGGCGCAAATTCGCCTTTTGCAGGATATGAGCCATGTCAACGCCCCCGCGCCTCCCTGACACCTTCAACCGCCTCGCCTGGTCGAACCTCGCGGCGCAATCGGCCGAGCAGATCGCACTGGCCGCAGCGCCCATCGTCGCGGTGCTGACGCTGGGTGTCGCCGAAGGCCAGACCGGCCTGCTGCAGACCGCCCTCACCCTGCCCTTCGTCCTGTTCGCCATTCCTGCCGGCGTGCTCGCCGACCGCATCTCCCGCCGTTGGCTAATGGCGGGAGCCGAGGCGGTGCGGGCCGCCGCACTCGCGGCCATCGTCCTCCTGCTGGCGCTGGGGACGCTCGATTTGCCGCTGCTGGCGCTGCTCGGTTTTGCCGCGGTGTGCGGCACCGTCGTCTATAGTGTGGCGGCACCGGCGCTGGTGCCCTCGCTAGTGAGTTCGGACCTGCTGCCGGCGGCGAATGCGCGGATCGAGCTCGCGCGCACCATCGCGTTTGCGAGCGGACCTGCGCTCGGCGGCGTGCTCGTGGGCTGGTGGGGCGCAAGCCCGGCCTTCGGCTTTGCGGCTGCGCTGTCGGCTATCGCCGTGGTGCTGCTTGCCGGCATCTACGAGCCCGCGCGGGCAGCATCTCCGCGGCGCCATCCGTTCCAGGATATCCGCGAAGGCGCGGCCTTCGTGTTTCACCATCCGCTGCTGCGGCCGGTGTTCATCACCCAATTCATCTTCAACACCGGATGGTTCTTGCAGATCGCGGTGTTCGTGCCATACGCGGTGCGCCATCTCGGCCTGACCGCCGCCGGCGTCGGCACCGTGCTGACGATGTACGGCGTCGGCATGGTAATCGGCGCGCTGGTCGCCACCCGCGTGATGCAGCGCGTCGCGTTCGGCACCGTCGTCGGCCTCGGCCCCGTCACGGGCTTCGTCGCAGCATTGGTGATGGCGCTGACGGTGCTGGTCCCCTCGCCCTGGCTTGCGGCCTTGAGCTTCTTCCTGCTCGGCGTCGGACCGATCCTGTGGGTGATCTCGACCACGACGCTGCGCCAATCGGTGACGCCGCCGCGCCTTCTGGGGCGCGTCTCCGCCATCAACATCATGAGCTACGGCGCCCGCCCGCTCGGCTCGGCGCTGGGCGCAATCGTCGGCGGGTTCTGGAGCGCGGAGGCCTGCCTCTATCTCGCAGCGGCAGTGTTCGGCGTACAGGCCCTGGTGATCCTGCTGTCACCGGCGGTGGCGCTCGACCGGCAGCCGGACATGGTGAGGGACGAAGTGGTGGCGGGGTGCTGAAGTCCGGTCATTCCGGGGCGATGCGAGCATCGAGCCCGGAATGACTGGTGAAATCACCTAGCCCGCCAGATACCGCTCGTAGCTCCCCGTCACCGGCTCGCTGACATCGACGTCGGGATCGAGCGTGTAGAGATCCTGCGCGCGGCCGATGCCGCGCAGCGCGTAACGGCCGGTGGAGACGAGATAGCGGCGGCCGGCGGTGTCGAGGCCCTTGTAAAATTCCGAGGACGCCAGCAGTTCGCGATCGACCGAGCGGCTCATCGAGGCGATGCGACTGACTTCGTTGACGGTCGGTCCGACCACCGTGAAGTCGAGCCGGTCCTCGCTCCCGATATTGCCGTAGAAGACCTCCCCGACATGCAGACCGATATAGGCCGACGTGGTGGGACGACCGTCGGCCGCGCGGCGTGCGTTCAGCGCCGCGACGTTCTTGCGAAACAGATGCTCCGCCCGTAGCGCGGCGCGGCGCGCCGCCGCCATGTCCTCGCCGGTGAACATTGCAAGCACGCCGTCGCCGATCAGCTTCAGCACGTCGCCGCCCGCATCGTGGATCGGGTCGATCACGGCTTGCGCATAGTCGTTGAGGAACGGAATGATCTCGTCGGGACCGATGCTCTCGCTGATCCCGGTCGAGCCACGCAAGTCCGAATACCAGAGCACGGCGTTGATGCGCTCGGTGACGCCGCGCGAGATACGTCCACGCAGCACCTGCTCGGAGGCGTCCCGGCCGAGATAGACGCGGCCGAGCGTGCGGGCGATGTCGACCTGCTGTGCCGATTTGATCGCGAGCCCCAGCACCGGCACCAGATCGCGCAGGGCTTCGAGCTCGGGTTCGGAGAACCCGCTGTCACGACGCGTGGTCCAGCAGGAATAGAGGCAATCCATCAGGCCGAGCGCGCCGTTCTCGCCGAAGCGATGCACGAAGGCGAGATAGTGCTTGTGCCCCTTCTCGGCGAGCTCGCCGATCTGCGAGAAATCCAGCGACGGCGCGTCGGCGAGATCGATCACCATCTCGTCGTGGCCGTGCTCGAGCATGTGGAAGAAGACCGAGCGGCGCCAGCTCTTGGCTGCATCGCCTTCGGCAGTCGAGCCGTATTCGAACGCATCGCTCTCGTTGCTCGGCCGGTCGCTCCAGCGAAAGCCGCGCCCTTCATAAATCGGATGCAGCGTGTCGATGACGACGAGCCCGCGCGATAGTTCCAGCCCCTCGGCGCGGCAGCGCTCGCAGAAGCCACGCAGCAGTTCCGGTTCGGGCAGGCTGGTAAGGCCCTGGCCGGCGATCCAGTTCATCAATTCGAGGCGCGAGGTCAATTGCATGCGCCATTATGGCGTGCATTCGTGACGAGCGAAAGGCGCGAGCCACGCGCGGGCCGTGCGCAAGGCTCCCATCCCTTGCAGATCGAATATGTCGCAGGGGCGGTTGACGTGTTCGCCGCGCGCGCGGCAGATGCCCACAATGACGAGCTTGTCGGCAAGAATCGGAGCCACGCGCAGATGAGCCGGCGCCAGCTTCCGATCATCCTGGCGCTCGGCGCCACGCAGACCCTGGCCTGGGCTTCCAGCTATTATCTGCCGGCGCTGCTCGCCGATCCCATGGCGCACGACCTCGGCATTTCCTCCAACTGGATTTTTGCCGCGTTCTCGGCTTCGCTCGTGATCGCGGCGCTGCTCGGCCCGCGCATCGGGCGGCAGATCGATCTCGTCGGCGGACGGCAGGTGCTTTCGGCCTCGAACCTGACCATCGCCGCCGGCCTCGTCCTCCTCGGCCTCTCGCACTCGGTGGCGGTGATGGCGATCGCCTGGCTCGTGCTCGGCGTCGGCATGGCGATGGGCCTCTATGACGCCGCCTTCGCCGCTCTGGGGCGCATCTACGGCACCGAGGCGCGCAGGCCCATCACCGGCATCACGCTGATGGCGGGCTTCGCCTCCACGGTCGGCTGGCCGCTCACCGCCTGGGGTCTGTCCCATATCGGCTGGCGCGAGACCTGCTTTGCCTGGGCGGCTGCCAATATCCTGATCGGCCTGCCCCTCAACTTCTTCATGCTGCCGGTGATCAGGGGTGCGAGGCAGACGGCGGCGACCGCCGAGAAGCCGCATTTGCCGCTCGACCGCACCATGATCCTGCTGGCCTTCATCTTCGCCGCGGTCTGGACCGTCACCGGCGCGATGGCCGCGCATTTCCCCCGCATCCTGGAGACGACGGGCGCAACACCCGTCGAAGCCATCGCGGCCGGCGCGCTGATCGGCCCGGCCCAGGTCGGCGCGCGCATGCTCGAGGCGGGCTTCCTCAGCCGTTTCCATCCGCTGTGGTCGACGCGGCTCGCCTGCCTCACCCATCCGATCGGCGCGGTGGTCGTCGCGATCTTCGGCGGCGCTGCGGCGAGCGCGTTTGCGCTGTTCCACGGCTCCGGCAACGGTATCCTGACGATCGCGCGCGGCACGCTGCCGCTCGCGATTTTCGGACCAAAGGACTTTGGTTACCGTCTCGGCATCATCGGCGCACCGGCGCGGATGGCGCAGGCGGTGGCGCCGCTCGCCTTCGGTCTGCTGATCGACATCATGGGGGCCAAGGTGCTGATCGTCTCCTCCGCGCTCAGCCTGTCGGCGTTGGCGGCGTTGTTCCTGATCCGTGCCGGGCCGCGCCCGGATTGACCGCCCGGCCCCTTTCGCGCACAAGCGGGCCATGAGCGAAGACCCCGGCCCGCCACGCACGTTCAAAGGCCTCCTGCGCTGGGCGACCACGGCGCCCCAGGCCTGGGGCGTCTATCTCCTCGCCGTCCTGCTGGTCTGGCTGCTCTCGTTCTATGCCGGCACGCTGAAGCCGAAGAAGACGCCGGAAGCGAGTCCGCCCACGGTGACCGTCCCGCGGAGCTAGGCGGGCTTCGTCTCGCTGGTCGCGATCCAGATCCCGGCGAACACCGCAACCAATCCGACAAGCAGATGAGCCGTAATCGGCTCGCCGATGAGGAGCGCAGCAAGCAGAGCGGCGGCGATCGGATTGATCGTCATCGTGTTGGCGACGCGAGTCGGCGTTGCCCGCTCCAGCGCCATGACCCAGAGGATGAAGGCGAGTGCGCCGCCGCCAATGCCGAGATAGATGCCGGCAATCCACTGCGCCGTGGTGAAGTGCTCGAGCGCCGCAAAGCTGCCTCTCACCAGACCCGCCAGTACCAGCACGACGGCACCCGCACCCATGCCCACGGTGAGAAAGCCGAGCGCGCTCGAGCGCTGCATCAACGGACGCGACAATACGTTGTAGAACGCCATGCAGAACACGGCTGCAGTCATGATCAATTCGCCGCGCCAGGCCCCTGGCGGACTGTGCGCCAGGCCGGTAGCCAGCGCTGCCGCCACGCCGAGCACGGCGATGCCGACACCGATGATCTTCCGCACCGTCAGCCGCTCGACGCCAAGGAGCGCCCCCACCACCATCGTGTGAAGCGGCAGCGTCGCGAGCGCAAGACTGGCGCGGGCAGCGGTCGTGTAGGACACCGCGATGTTGTAGAGGATGAAGAACAGACCGAAGAAGCAGATGCCGAGCAGCGCCACGGTCGGCCAATCGGACCGCTGCGGCCAACGCACGCCAAGCAGCAGCGCGCATGGCACGAGGCAGAGAAAGCCGATCCCCCAGCGCAGGATCGCGAGCATGATCGGATCGGCGCCGCCCACGAGATAGCGGGTAATAGCCGCCGCCGTGCCACCGAGGCTGCTCGACGCCAGCGCGATCGCAACCCCGGCCCATTCGCCCACCGCTGTCTCCTGTCGCGGAGCTTTTGGCGGGCCTAGCACGAAGCTGCTGCCATCGTCGTGGCAGCAGCTTCTTCACACGCCCAGCGCTTCCGGTCCGATGCGATCGGAACGGAAGCTCTGGATGCTTGTTTTGACGCGTTTTCTTGGCGCGAACCGGTGCCCACTTCGCTCGAAAACGCTCTACTCGTAAAACTCGGGCGCCATCTTCTGGCTGTCGCGCTGGGCCTTGTCGTGGTTGATCCAGAGCTGCGCTTTTTCCCTGGCGAGCGTGTCGGCAATCTTCTGCATCGAGGCCGCGCTCTGGTCCTTGTTGACGTTCATGCTCGGCACGCGGCGGTTGTCCCAATTGTCCTTGAAGTGGACGGCATCGCCCGACAGGATCACCGCGCCGGTTTTTGGCAGTTTCACCAGCAGCGACTGGTGTCCCGGCGTATGGCCGGGCGTGGATAGAATGGTCACGCTGCCGTCGCCGAACACGTCCTTGTCGCCTGCGAGCAGCTCGACCGGATGCGACGGCTTGAAGCGCGGCGCGTTGTTGGGCCCGGGCCAGTCATATTCGGCCTTCTGCACGTAGAGCATGGCCTGCGGAAACAGCTCGACATTGCCGGTATGATCGGGATGCGTGTGCGAGACGGCCACCACTTTGACGTCGTCGGGCTTCAGCCCGAGCTGTTCGAGCTGGGCGGCAAGCGTCTTCGGCCGGCGCCAAGTGACGGCTTTGGGATCGGCGGGCGCGAGTCCATTCGGCATCGCGGCGACGGAATCGGCAATGCCGGTGTCCCACAGGAACCAGCCCTTGGCGTGCTTGATGAGATAGCAGCTGTCGACGAAGTCCATCGTCTTGCCTTCGTTGAGGCCAGGCGTCCAGCGGGAGATGTCGCCGGCGGTGCCCTCGCCGCAATTGAGCACGTAGAGCTTTTCGACCCCGGTCTTCTCCGATTGCGCCAGCGCCGAAGGGCCGGGCAGAGCGAGTGCAGCGATGGCGAGCGCGAGCTTGATCCTGGGCATCATTGTTGTTCCTCCCGTACAGGGCGAAGACCGAGGATCAACCCCGGCCCGTTCGCGCAATTCCCGTCAAGCAAATCAATGCGGGCAGGTCTCGACCTCGACCGTGACGTGGCTGAGGCCCTTTAGCCCCGCGAGCCGCCGCTTGTAGACGGCCGGCTGCTTCGGCTGGTCCGACACCACCGAGAGCAGCACGGCACAATGGCCGGGCCCCACCTGCCACAGATGCAAATCGGTGACGCGGTCGTCGCCAACTTCCATCCGCGCCCGGATCACCCGCTCCAGCTTCTCGTCGGCGCGCACGTCGAGCAGCACCGCCCCCGATGACTTGATCAGGCCGAACGCCCAGCTCGCGATCACGGCGCTGCCGATCAGCCCGACGGCTGGATCGGCCCAGACCCAGCCCGAATACATCGCGACGGCGAGTGCTGCGATCGCCAGCACCGAGGTCGCTGCGTCCGCCATGACGTGCACATAGGCGGCACGAAGATTGTTGTCGTGATGATGATGGTGATGGCCATGATCATCCTGGTCGTGGTCATGATCGTCGTGATGATCATGGGCGTGGCTGTGGCCGTGATGATGATCGTGGTTGCCGCGCAAGAGCCACGCGCTCGCGAGATTGACGCACAGGCCGAGCGCGGCGACCGCGATCGCCTCGCCATAGACGATCGGCACCGGCGTGATCAGCCGCAGCACGCTCTCATAGGCGATCTCGATCGCGATCAGGCCGAGGATGATCGCGCTGGAGAAGGCGGCGAGATCGCCGAACTTGCCGGTGCCGAAGGTGAAATGCGCATTTTTCAGGTGCCGGCGCGCAAAACGATAGGCAAAGGCGGCGATGCCGAGCGCCGCCGCATGCGTGCCCATGTGCCAGCCGTCGGCCAGCAGCGCCATCGACCCGAACAGCGAGCCGGCGACGACCTCGCCGACCATCATGACCAGCGTCAGGACGACCACGAGCCAGGTACGCCGCTCGTTCTCGTCGTGCTTGTCGCCAAGAAAGGCGTGGTCATGGGTCCATTGTTCGATGGAGTGGGAATGCATCGAATTCTCCAGAAGATTCAGGTCTGTCGGCCTGCAGTATAGACCGCCGAGGCGCGATTTTCTAAGGCCCAATCGTGCCGCGGATTGACAGTCCTGCTTAGTTTCGCTGTAATCGGCGCCATGGGGATTTGAGCGATCTCCCCACGAGGCGACACGCCCAAGCATCGCGTCCCGTTCGTTTCTTGCGAGGACGCATCATGTCTACTTTCACGACCATCTCATCTGACAAATTGGCACGGCTGGTCGGCACCGCGAACAGCCCGGCCCTCATCGATGTGCGCACCGAGGAGGATTTTGCCGTCGACCGGCGGCTGATCCCAGGCTCCATTAAGCTCAGTCACGACAAGGTGACGGACTGGGGCGGCGACTTCGCCGGCCGCCGGGCCATCGTCTCCTGCCTGCGCGGTGAAAAGCTCGCGCAGGGCGCGGCGGCGTGGCTGCGCCAGCTCGGCGTCGAGGCTGAGACGCTGGAGGGCGGCTTCGAGGGCTGGAAAGCGGCAAACCTGCCGCTGCTCGACACGCGCAAGCTGCCGCCGCGCGATGCCAGAGGGCGCACTGTCTGGGTCACGCGGGCCCGGCCGAAGGTCGACCGCATCGCCTGCCCCTGGCTGATCCGCCGCTTTGTCGATCCCAATGCGGTGTTCCTGTATGTGGCACCGTCCGAGGTGATCGGCGTCGGGGAGCGGTTCAATGCAGCTCCCTTCGACATTGAGAACGTGTTCTGGAGCCACCGCGGCGAGCTCTGCACCTTCGACGTCATGATCGAGGAATTCGGGATCGCCTCGCCACCCCTGCTCCGGCTGGCGACGCTGGTGCGCGGCGCCGACACCGCGCGGCCTGATCTCGCGCCAGAAGCGCCGGGCCTGCTCGCGGCCTCGCTCGGACTATCGCGCATGTATGACGACGACCTCGCGCAGCTCGAGGCCGGCATGCTGCTCTACGACGCCTTCTACCGCTGGTGCCGCGACGCCACCACCGAGACCCACAACTGGCCGACCAACAAGGTGAAGGCGTAATGGATATCCGCAACGTTCAAGCAGGAGCTGACGCCGGTCACGGGGTCAGCTTCAATGAGGCCTTTCGTGTCTGGCTCCGCGTCGCCTGCCTGAGCTTTGGCGGGCCCGCGGGCCAGATCGCGGTGATGCATCGTATTCTGGTCGAGGAGAAGAAGTGGATCTCTGAAGCCCGTTTCCTGCATGCGCTGAATTACTGCATGCTGCTGCCGGGACCGGAAGCACAGCAGCTCGCGACCTATGTGGGCTGGCTGATGCATCGCACCGCCGGCGGGCTGATGGCGGGCGGGCTGTTCATCCTGCCCGGCATCATCGCCATCATGGGCCTGAGTTACGTCTACGCCGCCTACGGCAATGTCAGCTTCGTCGAGGCGCTGTTTTTCGGACTGAAGGCCGCCGTGCTCGCCATCGTGGTCGAGGCCGTGGTCCGCGTCGGCAAGCGCGCGCTGAAGAACCGCATCATGATCGCGCTCGCGGCCGCGGCCTTCGTCGCCATCTTCTTCTTCGCGGTCCCCTTCCCGATCATCATCATCGCCGCCGGCATCATCGGCTATGCCGGCGCGCGCGCTGGCCGTCCGGAATTCGCACCGGCTGGTCACGGCCACGGCGGCAGCGGCGCCGCGATCGACAGCATGCTCGGCGAAGCTGTGCCTGAGCACGTGCGGCCCAATACGGCGCGCGCGATCCGCGTCGGCGCGCTGTGGCTGGCGCTCTGGCTGATACCGGTGATCGGGTTGTTGCTCGCTCTTGGGCAAGACAATGTGTTCAGCCAGATCGCACTGTTCTTCTTGAAAATGTCGCTGGTCACCTTCGGCGGCGCCTACGCCGTGCTGGCCTACGTCGCACAGCAGGCGGTCGAGCATTATCACTGGCTCAAGCCGCATGAGATGCTGGACGGCCTCGGCATGGCCGAGACCACGCCGGGCCCGCTGATCATGGTGCTCCAGTTCGTCGGCTTCATGGCCGCCTACCGCGACCCGAGCGGCCTGTCGCCAATGCTGGCGGCAACGCTTGGCGGCTTGCTCGCGACCTGGGTCACCTTCACGCCCTGCTTCCTCTGGATCTTTCTCGGCGCGCCCTATATCGAGCGCCTGCGCGGCAACACGGGATTGGCCGGCGCGCTCGGTGCGATCACCGCCGCGGTTGTCGGCGTGATCCTCAACCTCTCGATCTGGTTCGCGCTGCACACGCTGTTCCGCGCCACGGTGCCGGTGACCGCCTTCCCGTTCGACTTCGACATGCCGGTGCTGACGAGCGTCGACGTGCCGGCGCTGGTGCTGTCGATTGCAGCGGCCACCGCGATCTTCCGGTTCAAGCTCGGCATGCTCACAGTTCTCGCCGGCAGTTGTGCCGCGGGCGTGGCGATGCGGTTAGCGGGGGTAATTTAGGGCCTGCACCCACGAGTCCGTCGCGCCCGACTTGCCATCGGAAGGCGACGTTGAAGGCGACAGCGCTACATGGCGGTCTTGCCCAAAATGGCGAATTACACCGTGACCAGCGCAGGGATTTCCGGCCTACGTACTGTGCGCCGGCGCTCTCTCCCATTCGTCAACGTGGTTGACGGTAGTTGCCCGGAATTGCTGTTCCGCGAGCTATTGGATGGAGTCTTCGGGCAACCAGCCATGATCAATATGCCTTCGCAAAACTGGTCGTGGTGGTTGAAGTTCGGCGCATGTGTGACCGGCTGCATCAGCGGTGCCATGGCGCGCGATACGGACTCCCGAGGTGAACGGCGTCATTGAAGTTACCATCGCCTGCACCTCTTCCTTAATGAACCAATGGCCGGCCACAACGCGACCGGCGACGGTGTCGTCATGCCCGCGGGAGCGCAGCCGCGCCGGACGACCGGACTGATAATCTGATCAATCGGGAAAGGCATTATCCAACAGAGGAGTATCCTATGAAGTTGGCTCAAACATCAGCACTAGTCATTTGTCTGCTTGGCGCGCCAGGGATTTCGCTGGCTGCGGATGCCAAGGGGGATGTGGAGAAGGCATACGCCTCTTGGGATGCCGCATTCAACAAGCACGACGCAAAAGCCATCGGCGCTTCCTATGTCGCGACGGCAAAATTGATGCCGCCTACACATCAGGTGGCGTCAGGTCCGGCTGAGATCGAGAGTTTCTTTGCTGGACTGTTCGCGAACGGCGTGACGGGTCACAAGTTGGAGATGATTGACGCCGGCGGAGACGACAAGGTTGTGTTCGGGACAGCCAAGTGGAGTGCCACGGGTAAGGACAAGGAGGGCAAGCCGTCTCCATTGGGTGGTCTGGCGATGCACGTATTCGAACGCCAAGCCGATGGATCGCTCAAATTGAGGCTGCAAACATTCAACTAAAGCGGTCGAAGCTGATCAGTCCGGTGAGGCGGCGGCCTTACCGGACACTCAGAAGGGCTACTTGTCCCGGTGCAAGATATGTCCGGGGTGGGTCGCAAGCCGTCGATGATGACCAAGCGGGACGACTTCCGATTCGCCCTTAGAAGCTGCTGCCGGAACGCGACTTGAACCGACAGGGCTGCGTGGCGGCTAAGGGCCTAGAAGCAGACGCTGCGGACGCGCCGGCAACGCTCAAAGCAGCAGTACCGACGCTAGCGAGGCGCCGAGTAAGCTACACAAACAAATCATGCGTCAGATGGTGCTCAACGCTTGCGTGATCAAGGGCGCTTTGCTCGGCGTGCGAAGGGCCAATCAGGTCCGCATCCTGAATTAGCGCCAGTCCATTTTTTCCGGCATCGTGCAGAGTATATTCCACTGCATCCGGTCCGTGGCCGTTCCCAGAATTCTCTGAAACTCTGACCTCTGCCCTATCATTCTTGAAATGAAAGGAATCTTCGAACTGGGGCGCAGCTGCCGTTGCATTCTGGTCCGGCCCCGCATGCAGAGTTTTAGAACCGCTTATGGGCACCTTGGGCAAGTCAGCCTGCGATTGGCCGGAATTGAAATGGCTACTCTGTACATCGTCCTTGGCGTGCTGATCGGCAGTTGCGGAACCTTCCTCCGAAGCGTCTAAGTCGCGATGCGATTGCCCCCAGTCAGAATCGTGTCCGGTTGAGTCGTGCTTGGCGGGCTGCTTATCGGCTGCTGCCCCGTGTTCCGAAATATGCAAATCACGCTGCGATTGTCCATGATCTGGATCGTCTCCCGGTGGCCGGTCTCCGGCGTGTGGCTTACCGGCTGCTGCTCCCTGTTCCGAAACATGCAAATCACGCTGCGATTGTTCATCATTGGATCCGTCGGCTGCGGTCGCGTGTATTGTGCCGTGTTCGGCATTCCTCGACGCGTCCGTCGCGGCCGCCTGCTCGAAGCCGCTATGATCGATCGGAGCGTCGATGGCGCCGGATCCGACGTGAGGGTTGCCGCCGGCGCCTACGCTATGCTCGCTTGCGGCTGCATCGACGATCTGATGCTCGTCGCTTTTGCCGATGGCATCGCTTCGGCCAGCCTCGAAAACGAATGATTCATGGCGGCCTTCGGGATTAAGCCGGGCTAGGTTCTCCAACTCGTTTAGGGTCGCATCGGCGCTGCCAGGCATATTAAGGGCGCCCAATTCGCTGGTGGCGTTTTCGGCAGCCGACGCAAAGCTATCCCAAAAAGTGAACGCCTGCGCAGGACTGTTAAGGAGTTCGTAAATCGAAACTCCGACCGCCATGAGCATAAACCCGCCAAAGTCACTGATGCTTGACCTTGGAGGGTTGAGTGCCGGCGATGTGATCGTGCTGGCGGCAATATCGGCGCGGGACTCGATGAGCTTGCTGCCCCGCGTCGGGATGTCAGCTCCAGAGTTCTCGGCACGATCGGCTTTACCCACGGCTCTGGCCGTTTTACCCGAAGCCGCGGTCGTTTTTGGGGGGCTGATTTTGATGGTCACGACAGCGCCGGTGTCGTCTGCGGCCATTACCGTGACACTATCGGTAAGCGCATGATGAACTGCGCTCGCGCTCGCGGGCTGAACGTCGTCCAGCGCTGCCCAAATCAGAGCTGCAAGCGCGCCGACCCTGCCGTAAAGGCGCGATAGGGCGAACGTTGCGAGCTCGGTTCGGTTTTTGATCTCAGACTGCGCAGACATGTGATCAACTCGCGCCTTGATCGTGCCTGTGGCGACGTTGAGCTGGCGCGCAATCTCCTTGTTCGACATACCGCAGGCGACCAGACGTAGGATCTTGCGCTCCAGGTCCGTCGACGCTGCAAGTCCATTTTCGCCGCACGCGCCCTTGCCGGGCTTGCGGATAGCCGCCCGATCGGCGGTCGGTGCCACCAGCCTCAGGGACCGGAACAAGGTTTCGGGCTCCTCGCGCATCGGAATCGCAGTGCAGGCGCCCGCCGCGACGGCGTCAGCGATATCGCCTCGCGCAACCGATGCTGTGTAGAATACCAAGCGCGTGGGAAGGTTTTCCGCAGTAACGGCGGCGAGCATTTCAGAAGCCGTCACGTCAGAAAATCCGTCCTCCAAAAGGGCGACATCTGGCGTCAACCTCCGGACTGCTTCGAGGCAAGCCGCTCCATTAGTGCATGACGCAACAATCTCGAAGTCACGCTCCGCCGCAAGTAGCGTCCCAAAACCCTGCAGAACGATCGGACGACGATCTGCTATCAGTAGTCGGATACGAAGCACCTGCTCTACCTCGCCCGGCCTTCCGTCCTAAGTCACCCAGCAGAGGCGAGCTAGATTGAACGGAGTGACACTCAAGAGCAGCCCGGCAACGCACAACAATCCTCTTGGTTCCTGTAGATTAGTACGGCAATCGGATGATGTTCGTGCTTGCAGCCGATCGATGGCCCTCGTAGCCGGCAGAAAGCCCATCGGATAGGAAATCACAGTGTGGGCAGAACGAGATGAGCAAACCGTCCGCTCATGGGATGGTCCGGCTGTGCTCCAGCCCCGCCACTGCGAGAAGGTGGCAAGGGGCGCTCAAGGCAAGGAGCACGCCATGTCTCAGAACCTCAATGCAGCGATCGCAGTGATCGGCATCGGTATTGGCAAGAATTCGTTCCACCTCGTGGGTCATGATCACCGCGCTGCCATCGTGCTGCGCAGAAGTGGTCACGCCTCCCATCCCCAAGGGTATAGGGTGTCAATCCACAGCGACCTGTCGAAACGCTGTCGGCGGCATGGACACGCCGCCAAAGCCAAAAGGCCGGTCATAGACCATGAGCAGGACGAGGCACACAGCGATTGCCGTAGAAAAGATAAACAAGGTCGCCGCCATCGCCGCTCGATTATCGATATGTATCATTGCGATCGTCACGAGGATCAGCATCGTCAAGACAATGATGACTGCCCACTGGATCGGCGCGATCTGAAGCTGGCTGAGCCGAATTCTATCTCGCCGGACTTCAAACGCATGTTCGATCGCGACCAAGGCGCGCTCCTGGGCCAGCTGCTGAGCGGGTTGTGCGGGCGTAAAGGAAAGGACCGCCGCCATCGCGTCAGTCAATCCAGTCGGGATTGCTTGCAAAGTGGCTTCGCCCCTGCCCATCGCTGGCCAATCCTGCGTTTCAATGAAATGAAGGTGGCGCTTGAGGCTATCGCGCAGATTGTTCCGAACATCCGGTGGCAAAGCATCCGCGAGGAGCATGGCCTGTCGGAGAGCACTGGCTTCCTGACCGACATATTCCCCGGCCCGATCGACATTTGTCCATACGCGCGAGGACAGGAAGGCGAGGAGCAGGGCCAGGATAACCGCCAGAGGCGTCAACGTCACAGGCGAGGCCGCCTTCAGCTGCCTCACCACTGCGCGCCGGGACAGGATTGCCGCTGCGCCGAAAGTCGCAATCGCCAACACGTAACAGAAGCCGAATACAAGAAGCATGATGCCGGGAATCGAATGGGACTCAACCCAATGCAACATTGGTCCTCCTGAGCTGGCTACTCCTGTCCTTCTAGAATACGCCCCGAGTCCCCTGACCGGAAGGCCACACCGCACGGGTGCTGCAGGCAAGCGGGCATTCGCGTGGTGCCGAAGGACGACACCGACTAGGATCAGGAATATGGCTTCACCGACAATCGGCGGATGCCGAAGCCGTTAACTGCTGCGCCGCGGCAGTTCGATCCCGATGTCCGGAGGGGTCAGGAGCCCTCGATAATGCTCGAGCGGGGCGACTTCCGCTTTGCCCCTTAGAAGATGCCGTTCAGGAGCACCAGCCCTCAAAACAAAAGCTCGTCACGGCGCACCCGTCGGCCATCACCCGTCGGGCAAAACAGCTGACCACTTCCGCACCCTCGGCTGTCAAGACCCGCTCTGCAAAATATTCATATTTACCGAAATTCGGATTTGTCGTATAGAAAAGCACCCTGGCCCGAGACAAGGGGCGGATCGCGATCGTCACGAACCGCGGGCTGGGCAGCGATGGACGCGACGGCGTCGAGCGTAACAGGCATTGCAGGGCGGCTTCAGCCGTGAGCAATGCCTTCGCGCGAACGACACGACGCCGACAGCGTCTTCGCATGGCTTCGGGGGCGAGCACACGCCACCCCTCGGATTCCCAGCGAAGACGTGCGCGGACGGAGAAGTCGTGTGGTCCTGACGCCCGGGGTCTGTGCGTCAAGTCCTGTGGTGATGTAGCGGCCCGACCGGGCCCGCGCATCAGTCATCTGCATGGCGACGGGGGCAACAGTGCATCGCTCCCCGAGGAGAGCACGAAGGACACCGTTAAAACCATTCGCGCAGGGAAGGCCGGGCGACCGGCATCACCTGTTGTCCACCCCGTGTGCATTTCTATCGCACACGGACTCGGGTGCCGCCGGCGCCTGGCCTTCCCTGCGCCCTTGTCTTTTCCGAGGGCGCGCCGTGAAGCAAAGCTCGGGCGAGATGCGCCGCGAGAACGCGATGGTATGTCTGCTGTTTGAGATGCGAATCGGAGAGCGATGGCCTCGCCACTTGCTCCATTGCGAGCGCAGCGAAGCAATCCAGAGTCTTTCCGCGGCGGGATTCTGGATTGCTTCGCTGCGCTCGCAATGACCATGTGAGACGGCGCTCCCCTCTGGTGCCCCGGACGCAGCGCAGCGCTACTTCAGCGGTGCGCTGCTGAGCCGGGGCGCCCATGTCTCCGAGCGATCCGTGCCGCACGGGTCCCGGCTCTGCGCAGCAACGCGAAAAGCGTTGCAGCGCGTCCGGGACAAGAGAGTGCTACCCAATCGCCCGGCCGAACTTGTTCGACTTCGGAAACCCCTTCGGTGCCAGACGGCCGGCATCGGCGCGGTTACCTTGCCATTCGGCGAGCTCTTTCATCGTTGCCGAGAATTCGCGCCCCGCGGAGTCCTTCCAGGTCAGCCCCGCCTTGGCATCGAATACCGCGACGTCGGAGAGGCCGCCGTCCTTGTATTTCTGCAAGCGCATGCCGCGGCCGCGGGCCATCTCGGGGACTTGGTCAAGCGGGAAAATCAGCATCTTGCGGTTCTCGCCGATGACAGCAACGGTGTCGCCTGTTACCTCGGTGATCGCGCGCGCCTCGTTCGGCATCTCGACGTTGAGGACCTGCTTGCCCTTCTTGGTGGTGCCGACGCAATCGTCCTCGTTGACCACAAAACCCTGGCCTTCGTGGCTCGCGACCAGGAATTTGCGCCCGCCCTTGTTGACGAACAGCGCAACCGGCGCAGCCTCCTGCTCGAGGTCGATGAACAGGCGGATCGGTTCGCCGTGGCCGCGGCCCCCGGGCAGCTTCGCCACATCGAGCGAGTAGAACTTGCCGTTGGTGGCGAACAGCAGCAGCTTCGAGGTCGTCTCCGCAAAGAAGGCGAAACCGAGCTTGTCGTCCTGCTTGAAGGCAAGGCCGGAGAGATCCTCGACATGGCCCTTCATGGTGCGGATCCAGCCCTTGTCAGAGACCACGACCGTCACCGGCTCGCGCTCGACAAAGGCTTCCTCGATCGCGGCGAGATCGTGCTCGGGTGCGTCGGCAAAGGTGGTGCGGCGCTTGCCGAGCGGCGTCTTCGGCCCGAACATGTCGCGGACCTTGCCGACCTGCTCGCCGACCTTTTTCCATTGCTCGGCTTCCGAGGCGAGCACCGCATTGATGCCCTTGAGCTCGGCGCGAAGCTTCTTGTCCTCGGTGCGGATCTCCATCTCCTCGAGCTTGCGCAAACTGCGCAGCCGCATGTTGAGGATGGCTTCAGTCTGCACCTCGGTGAGCTTGAACGCCTTCATCAGCTCGGGCTTCGGCTCATCCTCGGTGCGGATGATCTTGATCACCTTGTCGATGTTCAGATAGGCGATCAGGAGGCCGCCGAGCACTTCCAGCCGGTGCTCGATCTGCGCCTTGCGGTGATTGTTGCGGCGGATCAGCACGTCGCGCAGATGGTCGAGCCACTCGCGCAAGCACTCGGCCAGGCCGACCACCTTGGGCACCTTGCCCTTGATCAGTACGTTCAGGTTCAGCGGGATCTTGCTTTCAAGCTCGGTCAGCCGGAACAGCGACTCCATCATCAGCGCGGGATCGACGTTCTTCGACTTCGGCTCGATGACGAGACGGACGTCCTCGGCCGATTCGTCCCTGACATCACCGACCAGCGGGAGCTTCTTCTGATCCAAAAGCTCGGCGATCCTCTCCACCATCCGCGACTTCTGCACCAGCCAGGGGATCTCGGTGACAACGACCACCCAGGTGCCGCGAGCGCCCTCCTCCTGCTCCCACCGCGCGCGCACGCGGAACGAACCGCGGCCCGTCGTGTACGCCTCGGCGATCGCCTGCTTGGAATCGACGATGATGCCGCCGGTCGGGAAATCCGGACCCTTGACCCACTTCAGCAGCGCCTTGGATTTCGCGTCGGGCTTCTCGATCAGATGCAGCGCGGCGTCGCACAGCTCGGCGGCGTTGTGCGGCGGGATCGAGGTCGCCATGCCGACCGCGATTCCTTGCGCGCCGTTGGCAAGCAGGTTCGGGAAGCCGCCGGGCAGGACGATCGGCTCCTTCGACTGGCCGTCGTAATTGGCGCGGAACTCGACCCCGTCCTCGTCGATGCCATCGAGCAGAAGACGCGCGACGTCGGTCATGCGCGCTTCGGTGTAACGGTAGGCGGCCGGGTTATCACCGTCGATATTGCCGAAATTGCCCTGGCCGTCGACCAGCGGGTAGCGCGAGGAGAAGTCCTGCGCGAGACGCACCATGGCGTCATAGATGGCCTGGTCGCCATGCGGATGGAACGAGCCCATCACGTCGCCGACGATTTTTGCGGATTTCTTGAAGGCCGTGCCGGGGTCGAGCCGGAGCAGGCGCATGCCGTAGAGGATGCGCCGGTGCACCGGCTTCAGGCCGTCGCGCGCGTCCGGCAGCGCACGGTGCATGATGGTGGAGAGCGCATAGGCGAGATAGCGCTCTTCCAGCGCTTCACGCAGCGGCACCTCGTGAATTTCGGCCGGTTCTTCCGGCGGAACGATTCGTTTTCCCATGTCGCCCGGTTAAACCGTGGAAGCGAATCGGGCAAGGATGGATTGGTTCCTTGTGGGTGGCTAGTGCCCCGCCCAGCCGGCCGTCACAGGCTGGGTGGTTTGCGGACTCTGAGCCTGCGTGCTGGACGGTGCATTCGCCAGGCAATGCCGGGCGGTCTCGATCTCAGCCTCGCTCGCGCCCTTGGACCGCGCCCATGCCTCTGCGGCTGCAGCCGAATATTTGGCCACATAGTACCGGATGACGGTGCAGGATGCCCGACGAAACACGCCAGGTTGCGGCTCGCCGGCCATTGCATCAGGCGCGCACGCGAGCAGCGCCGCCGATAAGGCGAATCCCTTGATCAACATTTAGGCTAACCCCGCTGTGGAACCGGCGGGTCAATTCGGCCGGCCGAGATTTGGTTCCCGGGGAACTTTCAAGTAGGTTGGCAGGCCCAGGCGCTTTTCATCATGGCACCGGAATCTCCGCCCTTGCCTGCTGCCGCATCAAGGCGTTGATGAATCCGGCGCGCGCGTCGGAATGGCCCTGCCCGCGCGGCTCCAGCACGTGGCGCAGCAGGAACAAGCCGGTGAGCCGAAAGCCGTCCTGGAGATCCTGCTCGGTAAGGTCGGTGTGCACCTCGCCCTGGCGCAGGAATGACGGCAGCCGCAACAGCCGATCGCGCCACGGCTCGCCCGCGCCGCGCGACACCGCGCCGCCGGATTTGGGCGAGACATAGATCAGGTCCGTGGTCTCCCCGGTCACCGCGCAATTCTCCAGCGCGAGCCCAAAGCCGAGTTCGGCGAGCATCGCCAGCTCGAAATGGATGACATGCACGGCGGCGCCGCCGATATCGTCGAAATCGTCGAGCGAATGTTCGAGCAGAGCAAAGATCGCCTCATGCGGATCGCGCTCGGGCAGCAGCCGCGCGATCGAAGCGAGATGGGTAACGCCGTAGACGCCGTGGGATGATGCCAGCAGCGTCGCCGCGCGCAGCTTCAATCCCTCGATCGCATAGGTCCCGAGATGCTCGTCGAGCCGCGCCCGCCACACCGCACTGACGCTGTTCCCCGGCTGCAAAAGCGGCCGCATCCGCGAGCCGGCACCGCCGCGGACGAGACCAAGATGCCGGCCGTGCGCGCGCGTCAGCAACTCGACGATGGCGCTGCTCTCGCCATGCCGCCGCACCCCCAGCACGATGCCTTCGTCGGTCCATTCCATGGCAGGAAGTGTAGCCCACCCTGCGGCGTCGCGCGAGACGCTAGGCGTTGAACCAGCTCTGCGCATCGCCCGTGAAGGAGAAATACAGGCCCATCGTCGTCAGCACGCAGGAGACGATCTCGATGGCACTGTCGAGCTCCATGCCCTTCTCGCCGATGATCTGGCCGAGCGAGATCACCGACAGCACGAGGGCTGCCGCAAGCACCCAGCGCGGCCAGTTCTTGCGTCCATGCGCGGCGAGCCAGACGAAATAGACGAGAAGCAGGATCATGCCGCCGGCGAGCAGGGTGGCGGTCATGATCATTTGCTCGGCCATCTCGGCGTTGGGCGTGCGGTCCTGCACCGCGACCGACAGGGCATCCAGCATCAACGATGCATAGAGCAGCGCTTCGAAGCGCCGGACGTTGCTGGGCACGCTCATCGGATACCGATCTTTTCTTGGTTATTCCTTGGGGAAGTCCAGGCCCATCTCGCGATAGCGATCCGGATCGTCGCCCCAGTTCTCGCGCACCTTGACGAACAGGAACAGATGCACCGGCACATCCAGGATCTGCATCAGTTCTTTGCGCGAGTCGGCGCCGATCGACTTGATGGTGGCGCCGCCCTTGCCGAGCACGATCTTGCGCTGGCTTTCGCGCTCGACGAAGATCGTCTGCTCGATGCGGACTGACTTGTCCTTGCGCTCCTCCCACTTGTCGGTCTCGACCGTGGACTGGTAGGGCAATTCCTGGTGCAACTTCTGATAGATTTTTTCGCGCGTGATTTCGGCAGCCAGCTGCCGCATCGGCGCGTCCGACATCTGGTCCTCGGGATAGAGGAATGGACCAGGAGGCACCATCTCGGCCAGCGTCGTGCGGATGTCGTCGACGCCGTCGCCCGAGATCGCCGCAATCATGAAGGTCTTCGCGAATTTCATGCGCTCGTTGGCGGCTTGGGCCAACGCCAGCAGCTTCTCGCGCTGGACCAGGTCGACCTTGTTGATCACCAGGATCTTCTCGTGATTGACGCTGGCCGCCTTGGCGAGGATCGCCTCGGCCTCCTCGTCGATCCCGGTCTTGGCATCGAGCAGCACGCAGACGAGATCGGCGTCGTGAGCCCCGCTCCAGGCGGTCGAGACCATGGCACGGTCGAGCCGGCGCTTCGGCGAGAAGATGCCGGGCGTGTCGACCAGGATGATCTGCGCGTTGTTCTCGATCACGATGCCGCGGATCAGCGCGCGCGTGGTCTGCACCTTGCGCGAAACGATCGTGACCTTGGCGCCGACCAGCGCGTTCGTCAGCGTGGACTTGCCGACATTCGGCGCGCCGATCAGCGCAACGAAGCCGCAGCGCGTAGCAGTGGGCGCCTCGCCGCTTGCTTCAGCCGTCATTGCCGCCGCCAACGCCTTCGCGTTCGATCATCACTGAAGCCGCCACCTTCTCTGCCGCACGCTTGCTGCCGCCGATGCCTTCGGCCGGGGCCAATCCCGGCAGGTCGACGGCGACGCGGAATTGCGGATCGTGATGCGGGCCGGTGCGCTCGACCTCGCGGTAGACCGGGGTCGGCAAGCCTTTCCCCTGCGCCCATTCCTGGAGCACGGTCTTGGGGTCGCGCAAGGGACGGCGCGGCTTGTGCATGCGCTCGGTCCAGTTGCGCCTGACGAATTCGGCCGCCGCCGCGTACCCGCCGTCGAGGAAAACGGCGCCGATCACGGCCTCGCAGATGTCCCCGAGCACGCTCTTGCGCAGGCGGGCGTCGGCGCTGGGGCCGACCGAGCCGAGCTTGATGTCGTCGAGCAGACCGAGCGATTTTGCGACGTCGGCGCAGCTCTCCTTGCGCACGAGCTCGGCAAGCCGCTTGGACAGCTCGCCTTCGTCGGCGTTCGGAAAGGTGTGATAGAGCATGTCGGAGACGACCAGCCCGAGCACGTGGTCGCCGAGAAATTCCAGCCGCTGATAGCTGTCGCCGCGCTTGCGCCCGGACTTCAGTGCCGAGACATGCGTGATCGCCTGCATCAAGAGGTTCGGGTCAGTGAAGCTGTGGCCGATGCGCGCCTCGAGCGCCGCGTTCGCGTCCGCGCCCTTGGCCTTGCTGCTTCGCGTCCGCTTCTTCTTCGCGGGCACCTTGCTCGCAAGCGGTTTGGTCGCAGCTTCGCCCTCGGGGCCGGCTTGCGCCTCCGTCAGTGGGGTCGCGATGTCCTTGGCTTCGTCTTTCATCGGACGATATTGAAGAAACGATTCCAGCGCACCGCCCAAGGCCAGCGCCAGAACATCCAGGCATGCTCGCCTTCGGCGATGGAGAAGAAGATCATCTGCGCGCGGCCGATCAAGTTCTCCTGCGGTACATAACCGACCTGGCCGAGGAAGCGGCTGTCGGTCGAGTTGTCGCGGTTGTCGCCCATCATGAAGAAGTGACCGGGCGGCACCGTGTAGACGTTGGTGTTGTCCATGTAGCCGTTGTCGGCGCAGTCCAGCGTCTCGTAGGACACGCCGTTCGGTAGCGTCTCCTTCCAGCGCTTCACCCGGGAGATGCCCCCGCCTTCGGAGCCGCACGGATCCTCGCCGACGAACTCGCTCATGCGCTGCCGCTCGACCGGGGTATCGTTGATGTAGAGCAGACCGTCCCGCATCTGGATGCGGTCGCCGGGAAGACCGATCACGCGCTTGATGTAGTCGGTGGAATCGTCCTTGGGCAGCCGAAACACGACGATGTCGCCGCGGTCGGGGTCAGAGCCCCAGACCCGCCCCGAGAACAGCGGCGGCGAAAACGGGATCGAATAGTGACTATAGCCGTAGGAATATTTCGAGACGAACAGATAGTCGCCGACCAGCAGCGTGGCCTTCATCGAACCGGACGGGATGTTGAACGGCTGGAACAGGAACGTGCGGATCACCAGCGCGATCAGCAGAGCATGGATCACGACCCGAATCGTTTCGCCGACACCGCTCTCAGTTTTCGTTCCCGAAGTCACGCTCATTGCTCTCTCAATTCCGGCCGGCGGTCACAGAGCGCCCTCCTCCCGCGAACAGCCGATCGGCTCGCGGCCCAAGGAGATTGTCCTGATTCTGATAGTGAGGGCCAATTCCGGCGTAAAGCCGAATTCACCCAGCCTGATTTGCGTCGACGGACTTTTAGACGGTTGTCGGAGACCGCGCAATCAAGGATCGCATCAAAACTGCATAAGATATTGGTATTTCAAATGAATTATGAGATTACAGGATCCGGTCAGGGCTTGGCCAGCGGGACGGCGGAAATGACGACGAAGGCCTGCGCGAGCGGCCAGTCGTCTGTGATCGAAACATCGATCCGCGCCTCGAACCCTTCCGGTGTCAGGGCCTGAAGCCGAGCCAAGGCGCCGCCGGTCAGTTGCATGGTCGGCCGTCCGCCCGGCAAGTTGACCACCCCCATGTCGCGCCACCAGACGCCGCGCCGGATCCCGGTACCGAGCGCCTTGGAGCAGGCCTCCTTGGCGGCAAAGCGCTTGGCGTAGGTCGCCACCACCATCTTCTCGTTCTTGGCGCGCCGCTCCGCCTTGGCCCGCTCGGCCGCGGTGAAGATGCGGTCGAGGAAGCGCTCGCCATGGCGCTCGATCACCTTGCCGACGCGGGTGATGTCGATCAGGTCCGAGCCGATTCCGATGATCATGCCCGGCTCCGGCCGCGGTCCATCGCCGCGCGCATGCTGCGCACGGTCTCGGCGAGCCCTACGAACAGCGCCTCGCCGATCATGTAGTAGCCGATGTTGAGCTCCATGATCTCAGGCAGCGCCGCGATCGTCTCCGCCGTCGTATAGTCGAGCCCGTGGCCGGCATGGACCTCGAGCCCCGCTTCCTTCGCCAGCTTCGCCCCCGCCACGATCCGCTGCCATTCGGCATCGGCCTTGCCGGTCGGGCCGTCGAGGACGGCGTCGCACCAGGCGCCGGTGTGGATCTCGATCACGGGGGCGCGCAGCCGCGCCGCCATCTCGATCTGCGCGGGGTCGGCGGCGATGAACAGCGAGACCCGGATGCCGGCATCGCTCAGCCGCGCGATGTAGGGCGCGAGCGCATCGTGCTGGCCGACGACATCTAACCCACCCTCGGTCGTCACCTCCTGCCGCCGCTCCGGCACGAGGCACACCGCGTGGGGCCTTGTGGCGAGCGAGATCCGCATCATGTCGTCGGTCGCCGCCATCTCGAAATTGAGCGGCTTGGAGATCTCCGCCTTTAGCCGCGCCATGTCCTCGTCGCGGATGTGCCGGCGATCCTCACGCAAATGCGCCGTGATGCCATCCGCGCCGGCCTCGATCGCCACCAGCGCGGCGCGCACCGGATCGGGATTGCGGCCGGCGCGGGCGTTGCGCAGGGTCGCGACATGGTCGACGTTGACGCCGAGGCGGAGCGGAAGTGCGGGCATTGCAGGACTCTCGAGCTCAGGGGGACAGACGCATGCGAGAAGCGTCTATCCATTAACACGTTCGACGCGGGCGACGACCGCCTTGGCGCGCAATTGGGCCAGGATCGCGCTCAAATGCTTCAGATCGTAGACTTCGAGGTCGATCGTCGTCTCCGTGAAATCAGGTGAGCGGCGCTGCATGCTGATGTTGTCGATGTTGCCATCGTGCTCGGCGATCACGGTCGCGATCTGTGCCAGCGCGCCGGGCTCGTTGACGTTCTCGACCTTGATGCGGGCCGGGAAGCGCTGCGGCAAGGAATCCTCGATGTCCCAGCGCACGTCGAGCCAGCGCTCCGGCTCCTCCTCGAAATCCTTCAGGGCGGGCGCCTGGATCGGGTAGATCGTAATGCCCTCGCCCGGCGTCACGATGCCGACGATGCGGTCGCCGGGCACGGCGCCGCCGTTCGGCGCGAACTTCACCGGCAGGTCGGAATTGATGCCGCGGATCGGAATGGCGACCGGGCTGCGTGGCGACTCCGACGACTTCTCCTTGAGCTTGGCGGCGAGCCCCTTCTTGATGCCGTAGCGCGCGATGCGCTCCTCCTTGTAGTCCGGATACATCGCGCGCGCGACGTGGGAAGCCTTGATCTCGCCGCGCCCGACCGCCGCCATGACGTCCTCGATCGAGGTCCGCGCCAGCCGCGGCAGCGCGCCCTTGAGCTTGTCGTCGGCATATTCGATCTTGGCGCGCTCGAACAGGCGCTCGACGATGCGCCGGCCGAGACCGACATATTGATCGCGCATGGCGGTGCGCGTGGCGCGGCGGATCGCGGCGCGCGCCTTGCCGGTGACCGCGAGCGTCTCCCAGGCCGACGGCGGTGCCGACTGCGCTTCCGAGGTCAGCACCTCCACCTCGTCGCCGTTCTGGAGCTCCGAGGACAGCGGCGCGAACTTGCCGTTGATCTTGCAGCCGACCGCGCTATTGCCGACGTCGGTATGCACCGCATAGGCGAAGTCGATCACGTTGGCATGGCGCGGCAGCGCGATCAGCTTGCCCTTGGGGGTGAAGCAGAACACCTGATCATGGAACAGCTCGAGCTTGGTGTGCTCGAGGAATTCCTCGGGATTGGCGCTCTCGGAGAGGATGCCGATGGTGTGGCGCAGCCAGGCGAAGGCGTTGGATTCGCGCTTGAGGTATTCGGTCGGCGAGCCTACGCCCTCCTTATAGAAGACGTGCGCGGCGATGCCGCGCTCGGCGATCTGGTCCATCGCCTCGGTGCGGATCTGGAGCTCGACGCGCTGGTTGCCGGGGCCGATCACGGTGGTGTGGATCGAACGGTAGTCGTTCTGCTTCGGCGTCGAGATGTAGTCCTTGAAACGCCCCGGCACGACCGGCCAGGTGGTGTGGACGATGCCGAGCGCGCGATAGCAGGCTTCGATGTCGCTGACGACGAGGCGAAAGCCGAAGATGTCGGACAATTGCTCGAAGCCGACCGACTTGCGCTCCATCTTGGTCCAGATCGAGAACGGCTTCTTGCGGCGGCCATAGACCCTTGCGCCCAGCCCCCGGTGGCGCAGATTGTTGGAGAGCTGGTCCTCGATCTCGCCGATCAGATTGCGGTTGCGCTCGGCGAGCGCATCGAGCCGCTGCATCACCACCGAATAGGCTTCGGGATCGAGCGTGCGGAAGGACAGATCCTCCAGCTCTTCACGCATTTCCTGCATGCCCATGCGGCCGGCCAGCGGCGCATAGATGTCGAGCGTCTCCTCGGCAATGCGCCTGCGCGATTCCGTCGGCACGAAGTCCAGCGTGCGCATGTTGTGCAGGCGGTCGGCGAGCTTGACCAGAAGCACTCGGACATCGTCGGCAATGGCCAGCAACAATTTGCGCAGGTTCTCGGCCTGTTTGGCCTCCCGCGACACCAGCTCCAGCCGCTTCAGCTTGGTCAGGCCCTCGACCAGAGCGCCGATCTCGGGCCCGAAGATCTGGTCGATCTCGGCCCGTGTCGCTTCAGTGTCCTCGATCGTGTCGTGCAGCAGCGCGGCCACGATGGTGGCGTCGTCGAGCTTGAGGTCGGTGAGAATCGCCGCCACTTCAAGCGGGTGCGAGAAATACGGATCGCCTGAGGCGCGGGTCTGCGAGCCGTGCGCCTTCATCGCATAGACATAGGCACGGTTGAGCAGGTCTTCGTTGGTGTTGGGATTGTAAGACCTGACGCGCTCGACGAGGTCATATTGACGCATCATGCGTGCGCGAGGCTTCGCCGGGCGCGCCACCGGCGCAGTCGGGGCCACGGCAACCGATTCGGTTGCGGCCTGCATCTGCATTGGTTTCCAGCGCCGATACACCATAAGTCCTGCCTTCAAACGGACCCCGACGCGACCCGTTGCATACATCTTAACGCCGATCCCCGGCGCGTCCGATCAATTCAGTGACAGGGCGCAGCGCGAACCGACAACACTATGGTAACCACGAAAACGCCAACAAAAGCAAAGGCCCGAACAACGGTTCGGGCCTTGATAAGATCACAAGAGGTCGATGATTGCGACGGGACGACCTACTCGTCCTCCTCCGGCTGCTCCTCGGGCGGTGCGAGGCCTTCGAGACCCTTTAGGAGCTCCTCTTCGGTCATGCGTTCGACGGCGACCTCGGTATCGTCCGCATCGACGCTCGCGCCCGCGGAACCGATCAGCGGCACCGTATCAGGCTCCGGCTCGTCGACCTCGACGAACTTCTGGAGCGAGTGCACCAGCTCCTCGCGGAGGTCCTCCGGCGAAATGGTCGTCTCGGCAATTTCGCGCAAGGACACAACAGGGTTCTTGTCGTTATCGCGATCAACCGTTAGTTGTGAACCGGACGAAATCATGCGGGCGCGGTGGGCGGCCAGCAGGACCAGGTCAAACCGGTTGTCGACCTTGTCGATACAATCTTCTACGGTGACGCGAGCCATGGACTGTCGCTCCGTTGTGGGTGGGACGAAATATGTGGGTGATCGGGGCTAGTTATAGGGACCGGGCCGCTTTCGCAAGGCCAATTTGTGATTTGGCCTCGCCAAACGGCTCTGCTACCCCCACATTGGGGCTGGGATGGGTGATTTCCCGGGCTGCCATCGAAGGTAACGCCGGGCGTGTGGAAGTCCGCCATAACTATACCTTGATTGCCCCGACTTCTCCGGATTTGCGGTTTCGACGGCTTTCGACGGCGCCTTAGAACTGCGCGGCTTGCTGCCGCCGCGCCAACAATAAACGATCAATCACGACCACTACGCGAGCAAACTGAATGTCAATTTCTCCTACCAACAAGATCGCGCTCTTCATCGATGGCGCCAATCTCTACGCGACGGCGAAAACTCTGGGCTTCGACATCGATTACAAGCGCCTGCTGAAGGAGTTTCAGAGCCGCGGGACTCTGCTTCGGGCGTTCTACTACACCGCTATCATCGAGGATCAGGAATACTCCTCGATTCGCCCGCTGATCGATTGGCTGGACTACAACGGCTACACCGTCGTCACCAAGGCGACCAAGGAATTCATCGACGCCTCCGGCCGCCGCAAGGTCAAGGGTAACATGGACATCGAGCTCGCCGTCGACGCCATGGAGCTCGCCGAGCATATCGACCAGATGGTGCTGTTCTCGGGTGACGGCGACTTCCGCTCCCTGGTCGAGGCCGTCCAGCGCCGCGGCGTGCGGGTCACCGTGGTCTCCACCATTGCCAGCCAGCCGCCGATGATCGCCGACGAGCTGCGCCGCCAGGCCGACGTCTTCACCGACCTCGTCGAGCTGCAATCCAAGCTCGGCCGCGACCCGTCCGAACGCCCCGCCCCGCGTGATCGCGGCGAGCGCGAGGGACGCCACCACGCCCCGCAATTCCTCCAGCGCGCAACCACGATGGCGCCGAGGGGCGATGACGACTTCGAGGAGTGAGGCGGCCCGGCCAAGCCGCCAGCCATCCACCGTCGTTCCCGACCGTGACTGCCCCCTCTGTCCGCGCCTGGTCGCCTTTCGCGAGGCCAACCGCGCGCGTGAGCCGTCGTGGCACAATGCGCCGGTTGCGCCCTTCGGTGACATAAAGGCGCGCCTGCTGATCGTCGGCCTTGCGCCGGGGATGCAGGGAGCCAACCGCACCGGTCGTCCCTTCACCGGCGACTATGCCGGTGATCTCCTTTACGCGACGCTGCTCGAATATGGGTTCGCCAAGGGCACCTATCAGGCGCGCCCCGATGACGGCCTGAAGCTGGTCGATTGCCGGATCGCCAATGCCGTGCATTGCGTGCCGCCGCAGAACAAGCCGCTTCCGATCGAGATCACCACCTGCCGCCGGTTTCTCGTCGCCAATCTGGCGACCATGCCGAACCTGCGCGCCATCGTCGCGCTCGGGCGGATTGCGCACGACAGCGTGCTCAAGCCCCTGAATCTGAAGGGCTCGCAAGCTCCCTTCGGCCACGGCGCCGTGCACCAGGCGGGCGCGGTCAAGCTTTACGACAGCTATCACTGCTCCCGCTACAACACCAACACAGGGGTGCTGACGCCCGACATGTTCCGGTCCGTGTTCGCGAAGGTGAAAGCCGACCTCGATTAGGCCCCGACCTAGCCCCTGACTGGATTGGCCTTCAGCCAACCGAGCACATCGCCGGCGTTCCGGTCCGGCGGAAACACCGGATAGAACACGTGCGTGATCCTGGCGTCGTCGATGATCAGTGCAAGCCGCTTGATCAGCGTCAGGCCTGCGACCTGCATCGTCGGTAAATTCAGGGCGCGCGTCAGCTTCAGCTTCTCGTCCGACAGCACCGGGAACGGCAGATGCAGCCGCGAGGCCATCTCGATCTGGTAGTCGTTGCTCTGGGCCGAGAGACCGAACACGTGCGAGGCGCCAGCCGCCTTCAAATCGGCAAACAGGTCGCGAAACGCGCAAGTCTGAGGGGTGCAGCCGCGCGCGCCCGGGATCATGTCCCAATCGTCGACCAGTGCGATCTTGCCGGGCTCGCCTGTGCGGGGATAGGCGAACACCACGGTCCGGCCGCGCAGCGCCGACAGCGTGACTGACGTGTCGTCCGTCGCGCGCAGGCCGATCGCCGGCAACGTCATGCCCGTCAGATGCGCGGCGCCGCCGTCGTCGGCCGGCGCGGGAATCTGGCTCCAATCGACCTCGAGCAGGTTCCTCTGGATCATCCCCTATCCCCTTGCCCGCATCAGGCGGCCCTTCTCCCGGCTCCAATCGCGCTTCTTCTCGGACTCGCGCTTGTCGTGCAGCTTCTTGCCCTTGGCAATCGCCAGCTGCAATTTGGCCCGACCGCGCTCGTTGAAGTACAGCTTGAGCGGGATCAGCGTCATGCCTTCGCGGTCGACCGCGCCCATCAGCTTGTTGATCTGTCGGCGGTGAAGCAGCAGTTTTCGCGGCCGTTTGGGCTCATGATTGAAGCGGTTGCCCTGGAGATATTCGGGAATGGTGGCGTTGATCAGCCAGATCTCGCCGTTCTTCGAGTCGGCATAGGATTCCGCGATCGTGCTCTTGCCGTTGCGGATCGACTTGACCTCGGTGCCGGTCAGCGCGATGCCCGCCTCGATCGTATCCTCGATGGCGTAGTTGAAGCGGGCCTTGCGATTTTCCGCCATGACCTTGATCGGACGTTCGTTCTTATCGGCCATCGCAGACAAACCTGATCAAGATGCGCACGGATTCTAACAGGTCGGATGAAGCGCGCGCGTCAAGACTTCTTGAGGAGATCACGGATCTCGGTCAGCAGCTCGACCTCGGCCGACGGCTTCGGCGGAGCGGCAGGTGCCGCCTCCTCTTTGCGCTTCAAGGTATTCATGGCGCGGATCACCAGGAAGAGCACGAAGGCGATGATGATGAAGTTGATCGTCAGCGTGAGAAAGCTGCCCCAAGCAAGTACGGCGCCTTGCTTTTTTGCATCGGCTAAGTTGGTGGCTGTGACCTTCGCCGACAAGGGGGTGAAGTAGTTCGAGAAGTCGAGTCCGCCGGTGACGGCGCCGATGATCGGCATGATGACATCGCCGACCAGCGAGTTGACGATGGCACCGAAGGCCGCGCCGATGATGACGCCGACCGCGAGATCGACGACGTTCCCCTTCATGGCGAACTCGCGGAACTCCTTGAGCATACGCGTGCCCTTTTCCTCGACGCTCATGAAAGGCTCCCCGAAGGCCAACGCGTCAGTTGATCAGGCCCGCGTGCACCATCGCGCTGCGCACGGCAACGCGGGTCGGCTCGGAGACCGGCACCATCGGGAGCCGCAGCGTCTCGTCCAGCTTGCCGAGCAGCGACATCGCGTATTTGATCGGCGCAGGATTGCTCTCGATGAAAAGGTTGTTGTGCAGCGGCATCAGCTTGTCATGCAGCTTCAAGGCGGTGGCATGGTCGCCCTTCTGCCAGGCGACGTGGAACTCCGAACACAAGCGCGGCGCGACGTTCGAGGTCACCGAGATGCAGCCGTGGCCGCCATGGGCCATGTAGCCGAGGATGGTTGCGTCCTCGCCGGAGAGCTGATTGAAATCCTCGCCCATCGCCGCGCGCTGCTGCGACACGCGGACCATGCTGGCGGTGGCGTCCTTCACGCCGGCGATGTTGTTGAGCTCCCACAAGCGCTTCATGGTGTCGACCGACATGTCGATCACCGAGCGCGGCGGAATGTTGTAGATGATGATGGGGATGCCGATCGCGTCGTTGATCGCCTTGAAGTGCTGATACATGCCTTCCTGGGTCGGCTTGTTGTAGTAGGGCGTGACGACCAGCACGGCATCGGCGCCCGCCTTCTCGGCGTGCTGGGAGAGTTCGATGGCCTCTTTGGTCGAGTTGGAGCCGGCGCCCGCGATCACCGGCACGCGGCCCTTGGCTTCAGCGATGCACCATTCGACGACCTTCTTGTGCTCGTCGTGGCTGAGCGTCGGGCTCTCGCCGGTGGTGCCGACCGGGACCAGGCCGTTGGTGCCCTCTGAAATCTGCCAATTCACCAGGGAGCGGAACGCCGCCTCGTCCAGCGAGCCGTTCTTGAACGGCGTGACCAAGGCGGTGAACGACCCCCGGAATTTCGTCTTGGCTGCCATGGACTTCCTCCGTACGCGGCGATCTCTTGAGCAAGGCCCATTCATATCGGGTCTGTCCGGCCGGTAAAAGGCCCGCCGCGTGTGACTCACCGTTTAGGCCGCGATTTTGCCGCGGTGATGGTGCAAATCGGCCCGAGGTAAGCGGCTGTTGGTATTTTGTCCGCATATTCAATCAAATTCAGCTAGATCTTGGGCCACTTGACTGATTCGGGGCGACGAAACGCCGTGACCTCCCTCCCTCGTGCCGCATGGCGATCCACCGGTCTGGTCGTGTGCCTGATGGCAGGGCTGTCGGTCGGCTGTGCTGCCTTGGCCAAGTCCAATGACAAGTCCAACGAGACGACTGCGGACGAGGCTAAGAATTCCGCGAAGCCAGCCGCCAAGGACTCGTCCAAGGGAACCGGCAAGGCAACTTCGAAGGATACGGCCAAGGGGGCCAGCAAGGGTGCCGCCAGCGCCCCGGCGAAAGATACCGCGAAGAAATCTGCCAAGGACGCTGGGACGAACGCCGGCAAGGAACCCGCGAAGGACAGGCCAAAACCCGCGGCAGCGCCCAATCCCACGGCAGCGTCCAAGCCCGCGGCAGCATCCAAGCCCGCGACAGCTCCCCCCGCGCCAGCATCAAAACCGGCCGCCAACGGCGCGCCGCCCAAAACCGCACCCGCCCCGGCTTCAACGGCCACCGTCAGACCGGCCGCCCCGGCCGCGGCCAAACCCGTCGCAGCTCCCGTGCTGGCTCCTGCGACCCGCCAGCATGCAGCGCCGCGCAAGCCGGTCATACCGGCTGCGGTCGCCGCAACGTCGTCGACCTCGCAGGCCGACAAGGACACGCTGGAGACCGTCATCGAGCTCGTGCGCAAGCGCAAGGCGGGCGATGCCACCAATTATGCAGCTTCGATCTTGGATCCCGTCGCGCGAAAGCTCGCGGAATGGATCATCCTGCGCAGCGAGGACAATGGCGCGACCGTGGAGCGCTACCGCGCCTTCCTGTCCGCCAATCCGAGCTGGCCGTCGCAGACTTTCCTCCGCCGGCGCCTGGAGGCCGCGATGTGGGACGACAGGCGCGACGATTCAGTTGCGTGGTCGTGGTTCGAGAATGAGTCGCCGATCTCCGCCAAGGGCCGCTTCACGCTCGCCAAGGCGATGCTGGCGCGCGGCGACCGCGCCAACGCCGAGCGGCTGGTGCGCGACGCCTGGCGCAGCGATCCGATGTCGGAGGACACCGAGAACAACGCGCTCGACCAGTTCGGCGCCCTGCTGACGCCAGGCGATCAGAAGGCGCGGATGGACACTTTGCTCTACGGCAGCGAGAACGAGGCCGCGCTGCGCGCCGCCAAGCGCCTTGGCGCCGGCTATGTCGCGCTCGCCAAGGCTCGCATCGCCGCCGTCAAGAAGGCGCCGAACGCGCGCGCGCTGCTCGACGCCGTGCCGCGTGAGCTGCACAACGATCCCGGCTTCGTCTTCAGCAAGATCCAGCTCCTGCGCCGCGAGGAGAAGTTTGCCGAAGCGGCGCAGCTCATGCTGTCGGCGCCGAAGGATCCGAACCGGCTCTACAATCTCGACGAATGGTGGATCGAGCGGCGCCTCCTGGCGCGCAAGATGATCGACACCGAGGAATTCCGCAGCGCCTATCTGATCGCGCGCGATGCCGCCCTGCCCTCGCGCGACATCTACAAGACCGAGCAGGAATTTACAGCGGGCTGGATCGCACTCCGCTTCCTCAACGATCCCGCGACCGCCGCCCAGCATTTCGCCCGCATCGGGGTCGGCAGCGTCAATCCGACGACGCTAGCGCGCGCCGGCTATTGGCAGGGCCGCGCCGCGGAAGCGATGGGCCGCCAGCAGGAGGCGCGCAACGCCTATGCCCGCGCAGCCGAGCAGTCGACCAGCTATTACGGCCAGCTCGCGCGCGCAAAACTCGGACTGCCCCAGATCGAGCTCCACAGTCAGCCGCGGGGCCGCGGCGCCGAGCGGCTCGAGATCGTGCGCGCCGCGCAACTGCTCTACGAGCTTGACGAGCGTGAGATAGCAGTGCCGTTGCTCGCCGACATGGGCGAGAACGGCGATCCCGAAGCGCTTGCCGGCCTTGGCGAGCTCACCCAGCGCTACGGCGACGCGCGCGGCATGCTGCTGCTCGGCAAGGCCGCACTCAATCGCGGCCTGCCGTTCGACTTCTACGCCTATCCCGTCAACGGCATTCCGCAGTTCACGCCGATCGGGCCCGAGGTCGAGCGCAGCATCGTCTATGCGATCGCGCGACAGGAGAGCGCGTTCAATCCGTCGGTGGTCTCGCCGGCGCAGGCCTACGGGCTGATGCAGGTGACGCCGGACGCCGCGCGCTACGTTTGCAAACGCCACGGCGCGACTTACGACCTGTCCCGGCTGAAGAACGATTCGGTCTACAACGCCACGCTCGGCTCGGCCGAACTCGGTGGGCTGCTCGAGGATTATCGCGGCTCCTACATCATGACCTTTGCCGCCTACAATGCCGGTCGCGGCAGCGTGAAGAAATGGGTCGAGCGCTACGGCGATCCACGCGATCCGAAAGTTGACGCGGTCGATTGGGTGGAGCTGATTCCGTTCTCCGAGACGCGCAATTACGTGCAGCGGATCATGGAAAACCTTCAGGTCTACCGCGCCCGCTTCGGCGGCGGCACCCGGTTGCAGATCGAGGCCGACCTGCGCCGCGGCACCGGCAGCGTGGAATAGCCGCGCCATCTTTCGGGTGAAAGCATGCCCGCCGTATCTGGTCGCCGTGCGCGGGTCGATGCCCGAATCTTGTTCCAGATCAGCTGGATGGCGGCGTCCTGAGCTTGGCTCCCTTGGCCTTAACTCCGGTTAGCCGCCTTCCCTCTCGCAACATACTGTCCTGGTTACAGTTTCTGCGATAGCGCCATGCGGTCACGGCGACACCCGCCGTAGAGGCGGCAGTATTCTAGGGGCGGGCGCGGGGGATATTGAAGATCAGTACAGCTCGGCTGGCGGAGACGGAGGGATTCGAACCCTCGATAGGCCTTTACAAGCCTATAACGGTTTAGCAAACCGCCGCCTTCAGCCACTCGGCCACGTCTCCAATATGCCGGGTATGCCCGACACGGCGGCGAGCCGCAAGCGGCAGAATTGAGGTCGGCGGGTTCTTTTCACCTGAAAGCTGCCAGGCGGGCGGCTGCTCAGGCACGCGAAAGGATCCGCAGCGCGCGACCACCGATGCGTGCCGCCTTATGTATGTCTCCGCCTCGGGCGACCGGACCGCCGGATCGCCAATGCGAGGACGAGATCGGCACCGCCTCGCCGGCCAGACGTTGAACCAGACGCCGGATTGCGCCGGCATGGAAAGTCCGAGACCTTGATCTTGGACACACCGGCCTCGTGCAGCCGGCAGGGTTCCAGGTCATCAGGCGATCTGAATCGCAGCCCTGCCCCATGCTCAACCGGACGTACCCGTAAGGGCGGTTCCGGATGCGATTTTCCGCTCAGTGAGCGGAAACCCACGCCCTCGCCTCACGCTGCGCGGCCGAGATCTCGGCCTCCGACATCTGCCCGGCGACTTCCTGGCGCAGCGCGACGGCGTCCTTGCGGCCCTTCAGCGCGGCGAGGTTGAACCATTTATGCGCGGCGACGAGGTCGACGAGGCCGGAGCGGCCGCTCGCCCAGTACATCCCGCGTTCGAACAGCACGTCCGAGAGCGCGCTCGCGCCGATCGGCGTCGCCGTCTCCAGATCGAAAGTACCCTGAAACATGTCGCATCCCCTTTTTCTTATGCCGCCCCGTTTCCCCGAGCGCGGCTCCCGTCCAACTCTGATTTCGCATGATCCTTCCCGGAAAACCGGAAGACCACTTTTGCGCTGTTCAACTCATCCCCAAGGCTTTTGCCCATGCCGTTTGCCGGC
This sequence comes from Bradyrhizobium sp. 154, assembly GCF_023073875.1. Taxonomy (NCBI): domain Bacteria; kingdom Pseudomonadati; phylum Pseudomonadota; class Alphaproteobacteria; order Hyphomicrobiales; family Nitrobacteraceae; genus Bradyrhizobium; species Bradyrhizobium sp. 154. Next base: position 44,598 of record NZ_JADPKG010000094.1, on the reverse strand, counting down.
TTGTGGAGCGATGATGGCGGGCAAATTTGAATGGCAGTTTAAGTATCGCGATGAAGCAGACGTAAACGCGAGCGCGCGGTGCTTGCGCACGGAATTCAAAAAGCGCCTGATTTGCAAGCACTTCTGCGCTTCGTCAGATTCGGTTTACCCTGCGATTTTGGGAGAACGATAACCATCGCGCAGGGTCGGACGCGCATTGTGGGGGTCCCGCGTGCCGCTTGCTGTCCTCGCCCGCGCAGGCGCGTGACCCGGTGTTCCGCCGATAGCAGTCATCAGTCGAGACGCCGCAGGTACTGGATCGCCCGGTCCAAGCCGGGCGATGACACCGCACACGTAGAACGGCGCTCGGGCTAGAGCAGACAGGCGACGTGGGCGCACGCCCCAGCCTTGCCCAAGGCAGGGCGAGCAAGCGCGCGGCCGCGTCGCAATCAGATCAGCAATGTCTGGGGAAAGGAATGCCGGCAATGCCCCGGCCTCAAGAGAACGAGGGCGTCGGCGAACACGTCAGGACCAGATTTCACGTTGGCGCGAAGGCCGCTTGTGAAATTGCGGAGCCCTTGAGGAGAACCGCACCGAACGAAGAAAACTCGTTTCTTCTGCCGGGCCGCAAGAGACGACCCGACCGTTGACCTGATGTCTCGCCGACACCCTCTATCGTCGACCAGAACCCTTAGGAGGCGCTGATGACGTGCCGGCTATCTAGAGCCGGCAACTTCAGAAGCGAAGTTACTTCTTCTTCTTCGCGACCTTGCGGGTCTTCTTCGCAGTCTTCTTCACTGCGCTCTTCGCCTTCTTCGCCTTCTTCGCTTTCTTGGCCATGTTGCCCTCCGATGTGTGAGATGGCTTTAATCGCTGCGTGCACTCGGGGATCGAATGCACTCATCCCGAATACACCAACACGAAGAAAAAAACAGCGTCTCGCTTAAAGAAGTGTTGACGACGCAACGCGCGTGCGCTTGGCGAGCGCGGCGCAAGCGCACTGCATTACATGTGCTTGCGATCGCAGAGAGTGGGCGCATCGTCGGCGTCTGCAACAGATGCGATTGCAGAAAAACACTATGCAGAAAGTATTTTTCTGCACACATGCATCGCGCATGATCGATGTGATGACGTGCCTCTTCGATCCCACGATTGCCGCGCGAAGGCGTTTCGCGGACTCTGAGTCGCGAGTTTTGGCAACGAAAAAATTTTCATGCTTAACGGCACGAAGGCCCGCCTGATCGTGTGCAAACCGCCGTTTTGCGCGAATCGCGTGCCTGCGATTCGGTCGCCGCATCGCTGTCGATGCGATGAAGTTCTGCCGCCGAGGATGCGCGCGAGCGCCGCACCGAGAGCCGACAACGAGGTGACGAAGCGTACTCGTCACCTCGTTCGAATGCGCGAGGCTAGACGCCGAGCTTGGACTTGAGCAGGTCGTTGACGCTCTGCGGGTTGGCCTTGCCGCCCGACGCCTTCATCACCTGGCCGACGAACCAGCCGAGCGACTGCGGCTTGTCCTTGACCTGCGCGGCCTTGTCGGGATTGGCCGCGATGATGTCGTCAACCACCTTTTCGATCGCCGAGAGGTCGGTGACCTGCTTCATGCCGCGGCTTTCCACCAGCGCGCGGGGGTCGCCGCCCTCCTGCCAGACGATCTCGAACAGATCCTTGGCGATCTTGCCTGAGATCGTGCCCTCGCCGATCAGGTCGATGATCGCGGCGAGTTGCTCGGCGTTGACGGGAGAGCCCGTAATATTCCGGCCTTCCTTGTTGAGACGGCCGAACAGCTCATTGATCACCCAGTTCGCCGCCATCTTGGCGTCGCGCGCGCGGTTGGCGAGCTTGTCGAGCACCGTCTCGTAGAACACCGCGCTCTCGCGCTCGGCGACCAGCACGCTCGCGTCATAGGCCGACAGGCCGAAGTCGGCGACGAAGCGCATCTTCTTCTTGTCCGGCAGCTCGGGCAGCTTCGCCTTCAGATCGTCGACGAACTCCTGGCTGAACTCCAGCGGCAGCAGGTCGGGATCGGGGAAGTAGCGGTAGTCATGCGCCTCTTCCTTGGACCGCATCGAGCGTGTCTCGCCCTTATTGGGGTCATAGAGCCGCGTCTCCTGCTCGATCGCGCCGCCGTCTTCCAAGATCTCGATCTGACGCCGCGCCTCGTACTCGATCGCCTGACCGATGAAGTTGATCGAGTTCATGTTCTTGATCTCGCAGCGGGTGCCGAGCGGACCGCCGGGCCGGCGTACCGAGACGTTGACATCGGCACGCAAGCTTCCCTTCTCCATGTCGCCGTCGCAGGTGCCGAGATAGCGCAGGATCGAGCGCAGCTTGGTCACATAGGCCTTGGCCTGCTCGGCATCGCGGATGTCGGGCTTGGAGACGATCTCCATCAGCGCCACGCCGCAGCGGTTGAGATCGACAAAGGACATGCTTGGCGACTGGTCATGCAGCAATTTGCCTGCATCCTGCTCCAGATGCAGCCGCTCGATGCCGATGGTGACGCTGCGGCCGCCGTCGAGCTCGATCAGCACCTCGCCCTCACCCACCACCGGCGATTTGTATTGGCTGATCTGGTAGCCTTGCGGCGAGTCCGGATAGAAATAGTTCTTGCGGTCAAACACCGAACGCAGATTGATCTTTGCGTTGAGGCCAAGCCCGGTCCGGACAGCCTGCCTGACGCATTCTTCGTTGATGACGGGCAGCATGCCCGGCATCGCGGCGTCGACCAGCGACACGTGGCTGTTCGGCTCCCCGCCGAATGTGGTCGAGGCGCCCGAGAACAGTTTTGAGTTCGAGATCACCTGGGCATGGATCTCCATGCCGATGACCATCTCCCAATCGCCGGTGGCGCCCTTGAGAAGCTTGTGCGTGGCCGTGCTCATGTCTTGCTCCCAAGCAGCGTGGCAGCGATCCGCTCCCACTCTGCTTCCAATGAATCCTTTGCCGCGGGCTGACCGGCCTGGCGGTACCAGTAGCCAGCATTGCCGAGATCACCTTCGACGCGGTGCAGATACGCATGCACCCACGCCGCCTCGCGGCTGCTCTCGTCCTGGACTATTCTGTGTGCGCGCTCCCAGTCGCCCTTGGCCGCCCACCAGAGGCCGGCGAGCGACGCGTTCAATTCCGGCGCAGGCGCCGCGCCGTCAAGGCTCGCGATGAACGCGGCGACATTCACCACCACCTCGCGGGCCTGAAGCGGCCGGCAGCCTGCTCGATCACCTCGCCGAGCGAGAACAGCGTCTCTTCGTCGAAGGGACGGCCGATCAGTTGCAAGCCGAGCGGCAGGCCCTGCGCGTCCTTGCCGGCGGGCACGGCGATGCCGGGCAGGCCCGCCATGTTCACGGTCACCGTGAAGATGTCGTTGAGGTACATCTCGACCGGATCGGCGCCGCCCTTCTCGCCGATGCCAAAGGCAGCCGACGGCGTCGCCGGCGTCAGGATGGCATCCACGCCTTTGGCGAAGCAGTCCTCGAAGTCCTTCTTGATCAGCGTACGTACTTTTTGCGCCCGCAGGTAATAGGCGTCGTAATAGCCGGCCGAGAGCACATAGGTGCCGATCATGACGCGGCGCTTCACCTCTGCGCCAAAGCCCTCGGCCCGGGTGTTTTCGTACAGCTCGATGATGTTCCTGCCCTGCTCGCGCAGGCCGTAGCGCACACCGTCATAGCGCGCGAGGTTGGAGGACGCCTCTGCCGGCGCCACGATGTAATAGGCCGGCAGCGCATATTTGGTGTGCGGCAGCGACACCTCGACAAGCTCGGCGCCGGCGCTCCTGAGCCAGTCCGCGCCCGCGCTCCAGAGTTTCTCGATCTCGGCCGGCATGCCGTCGAGACGATACTCCCTGGGGATGCCGATCTTCATGCCCTTCACGGACTTGCCGATCGCAGCCTCGTAGTCCGGCACGGGGATGTCGACCGAGGTCGTATCCTTCGGATCGTGCCCGGCCATCGAGCGCAGCAGCATCGCGGCATCGCGCACACTGCGCGCGATCGGGCCGGCCTGGTCGAGCGAGGAGGCAAAGGCGACGATGCCCCAGCGCGAGCAGCGGCCATAGGTCGGCTTGATGCCGACGGTCGCGGTGAACGCGGCCGGCTGGCGGATCGAGCCGCCGGTGTCGGTCGCGGTCGCGCCCATGCAGAGCAGCGCCGCTACGGCCGAGGCCGAACCGCCGGACGAGCCGCCCGGCACCAGCGTTGCGTTCGAACCGTCGCGCCGCCAGGGATTGCCGACCGGGCCGAAGCACGAGGTCTCGTTCGACGAACCCATCGCGAACTCGTCATTGTTGAGCTTGCCGAGCAACACCGCGCCGTCGCGCCAGAGCTGCGACGTCACGGTCGATTCGTAGGTCGGCACGAAATTGTCGAGGATCTTCGAGCACGCTGTGGTGCGCACGCCCTTGGTCGCGAACAGATCCTTGATCCCGAGCGGGATGCCGGCGAGCGGACCGGCGTCGCCCCTGGCGATTCTGGCGTCCGCCTCGCGCGCCATGCTGCGCGCCTGGTCCGGCGTCTCCATGACGAAGGCATTGAGCACGCGCGCAGCTTCGATCGCGGAAAGATGCGCATCGGTCAGCTCGAGCGACGTGAAAGTCTTGTCGGCGAGACCCTTGCGGGCCGCGGCGAGCGTCAGCGATGTCAAATCGGTCATTTATTGATCGGGCTACAGAAGAACGGAGACAGGGTCTTGTCGTTGGCCGGGTCGTCTTTTTTGGCGGCTGCTTTTGCGGCGGCCTCGATCTCGTCGAGCACGGCATTGACGGCGACGTCGGGATCGGCAGCCTTGCCCTGCCGCTCCATCTTGTCGAGATAGGTCATGTAGGCCTGATAGGCCTTCTCATCGTCGCAAAGCAGACACATCGGACCACGTCCTAAAAGTTACTCGACGACCTTCGGCACCTGGAAAAAGTGACCTTCGGTCGCGGGCGCGTTGGCAACGATATCATCGGCGATCCCGCCGTCCGTGACGACGTCCTGCCGTTTCTTCATCTGCATCGGCGTGACCGAGGTCATCGGCTCCACGCCCTCGACATTGACCTCCGAGAGCTGCTCGACGAAGGCGAGCATGGCGTTGAGTTCGCCCTGCAAATGCGGAACCTCGTCCTCGGAAACCGCAATGCGCGCCAGATGCGCGATGCGGCGGACGGTCGTGGCGTCGACGGACATTATATAAGGCCTCTCACGGCAAAACCTATGTGCCGTATAGCAGAGGCCGGTTTTGCGCCGCAACCGGCGCTTCCCACCTATCCAGCGAGCGCTTTCATGCGAGCTAGCGCCGATTTGGCGAGATCGCGGGTCAATTCGGCCGCGGGGACGTCCCGGCCGAGGGCCACGGCCTGCCCAGCCCAGAGATTGGTGAAATCCACCCTCCCCTGCTTTTCGGCAGCCGCTTTCAGGGGCCCGAGCGCGGTCGCAGCATGGGGAAAGGGAGGTGCATCCGGCGAGATCGGGCCAGCCTCGCGCATCAGCCGGTTCTGGACACCGCGCGCCGGACGACCGGTCATGACATTGGTGATGACAGTGGATTCGTCGCCCGCCTCGGCGAGGGCCTTGCGGCCTCCCGCCGTGACCTTGGATTCAGGACAGCGCAGATAGGCGCTGCCGATCTGCACACCGGATGCACCGAGCGCAAAGGCCGCGGCAATGCCGCGCCCATCCGCAATACCGCCGCAGGCGATCACCGGCACCTTCACGGCATCGACGACCTGCGGCACCAGCGCAAAGGTGCCGGGCTGCTCCGCGATCTTGTCGGTCAGGAACATGCCGCGATGACCGCCCGCCTCCGCGCCTTGCGCGATGATGGCGTCGACGCCGCGCTGCTCGAGCCAGACCGCTTCCTTCACCGTGGTGGCCGATGAGATCACGAGGCAGCCGGCTGCCTTCACACGCTTGAGCAGAGTTTGCTCCGGCAAGCCGAAGTGAAAGCTGACGACTTCCGGCTTCAGCTCCTCGACGACCTCACAGAAGGCCGCGTCGAACGGCGCACGGTTCGCCGCAGCGATCGGCGCCGCCGGATCAAGACCGTGCTCGGTGTAATAGCCCGCGAGCCGCTGCTTCCAGCGTGCCTCGGCCTCGGTCGTGAGTTCGACCGGCGTGTGGCAGAAAAAGTTCAGATTGACCGGCGCCTTCACGCTCTGGCGGATGAGACCAACCTGCTCGCGCGCCTTCTCCGGCGAGATCATCGCGCAAGGCAGCGACCCCAGCGCCCCGCCCCGCGCGGCCGCAATCACCAGCTCTGTATCCATCACGCCCGCCATCGGCGCTAGCACGATCGGGAATTCGATCTTGAAGAGATCGATCAGTCGACGGTCAGGCCACATGGTGTGTCTCTTTCTCGTTTTTGCTTACCCTCCCCTGGAGGGGGAGGGTGAAGAATTCTGCGCCGCGACTATCGAATTCCGCCGGCCCTCCAGCAACTGCTCCGCCTCAAGCGCAATCCGCTCGACGATCTCCGCGGCGGACGGAATGTCATGGATCAGTCCGACCGCCTCGCCGGCAAAAACCGCCGCGATCTCGAAATTGCCCGCGGCCTTCGCCGCAGCATACTCCACGGCGACCTCGCTTGCGCGCTGCATCAACTCGATCTCGCGGCCGGTCCAGCGCTTGATGTGATCATTGACCAGCGAGCGCGCGGTGAACGGCGCCGGCCAGAACAGATTTCGCGACCAGTCGAAGACGACGCCGCGCACGGTATTATTGCTGTCGGCGTCACGAATGCGCCGCTTCGCTTCCTCCGCGCCATTGGCCTCCACGCTCGCATAAAAGCGCGTGCCGATCAGCACGCCGGATGCGCCCAGCATCAACATTGCAGCGAGACCCCGGCCATCCGCGATACCGCCGGCCGCAACGACCGGCACGCGCCCTGCCGCGAGATCGACGATCGCAGGCACGATGTCGATCGTAGTGCGCGATGCGCCATGGCCGCCAGCCTCGGTACCCTGTGCGATCAGGATGTCCGCGCCAGCATCGAGCGCCTGCTTCGCCATGTCCTCACTCTGCACCTGGCAGATCAATCGCGCGCCGCCCGCCTTGATGCGCGGCGCGAACGGCGCGGGATCGCCAAACGACAGCATGATGGCCTGCGGCTGGGCGTCCAACGCAATGTCGAGGAGCTCCGGCTGTTTTGCCAGGCTCCAGGTGATGAAGCCGACACCGAACGGCGCAAGACCCTTCAGCTCCTTGGTTTCGGCCTCCAGCCGGGCCCGGTCGCCGTAGCCACCACCCAAGATTCCGAAGCCGCCGGCACCGCTGACGGCACGGATCAACCGGCTGCCTGCAATGGTGTCCATGGGAGCCGACAGAATGGGATGCTTGATCCCCAGAAGCTCGGTCAGTGGCGTGGCGATCGGCATGCGTCCTCCCACTCTGGACAGGAACACTAGCCGCGAATAGCATTCTCTAAAATTGAATTCTAGAGAACGCTGCCATCTCAAATGCGGAACGATGCCATGGAACTCAGTGATCTCCAGACCTTTGCCGTGGTCGCCCGTACCGGCGGCATCACGCGCGCCGCCGAAGAGCTCAATACCGTGCAGTCCAACGTCACGCAGCGCGTCAAGGCGCTGGAAGCCGAGATCGGCACGCCGCTGTTCGAACGTCACAGCCGCGGCATGACGCTGACCGGTGCCGGCAAACGCCTCCTGCCCTATGCGCAAAAAATGGCGGCGCTCTCGCGTGAAGCCGTGCTCGCCGCGCAAGATGACGGTGAGCCGAAGGGACCGCTCGCGATTGGATCGATGGAGACCACCGCGGCCGTGCGGCTGCCGCCCGTGCTGGCGGATTTCCACCGCCGTTTTCCTGCCGTGCGCCTTTCTCTGCGCACCGCGCCGACCGCAGACCTCGTCGCCGCCGTGCTCGACGGCTCGCTCGACGGCGCCTTCGTCGCGGGTCCCATCGCGCATGCCGAGCTCATTGCGACGAGCGCCTTCCGCGAAGAGCTGGTGCTGGTCAGCGCGCGGCGCTGGGCTTCGTTGGCCGAGCTGCGCGCCGGCACGCCGGAGCCCGGCCCGACGGCGCTGGTGTTCCGCACCGGCTGCACCTACCGCCAACGGCTCGAGCAGGTGTTCGTCGAGTTCGGCTGGCCGTCGGCGGCGCGCTTCGAGCTCGGCACGCTGGATGGCATGATCGGCTGCGTCGCTGCCGACATGGGCGTGACGCTGCTGCCGCGCATTGTGGTCGAACGCAGCGCGATGAACGGAAGCGTGTCGATCCACGCGCTGGGCGCCTCGCACGCCCGCGCCGAAACGCTTTTCATCCAGCGCTGCGCCGGACACCAAACCAGCGCGCTCTCCGGTTTTGCCGCGTGCCTGACGAAGGATGACGACGTCATCGCGGCCTGACGCGGCGCAATTCGTTCCACCGCGCGAAATTCGCTGTCACAACTCTGTCGCACCTGAATTCGTCGTGCCCTGCGGATGCCGTGCTCGGCCGTCGCAGCGCAATACGTCGAAAAGTTTGAAGCGTCCGACTGTTCTGCGTTACGATGCGTCACTGGCCGGCGCGAAACCATAACGAAGCCAAAACATCGGGAGGACTATCAATGCGCAATACCCTCGTGTTGTGCTGTGTCGCTGCGTTGTCGGCGATAACAGGAACTGCAAGTGCACAGGACTGGACCAAATCAAAATGGGGTCCGAACGACGAGATCGGCGCCGCCAACTACATGACACCCGAACTCGTGGTGAAAGCCGCCTCACTGGTGAAGACCGGCAAGACCTATGCCCTCGGCATTCCCGTCACGCCGCAGACACCAGCCTATCCGCCGCGCGCGTTCAAGCTGACCATTGTGCAGCCCGGACAAGCCGGCAGCCCGGGTCTCGGTCCTAACAAGGCGACCTATAACGACGACATCCTCGACACCTGGGTCGGCATCGGCAGCCAGCTCGACGGGCTCGGCCATCTCGGCATCGAGCACGTCTTACAACGGCAACAAGCTCGCCGATTTCGCCGATCCTAACGGGTTGAAGAAGCTCGGCATCGAGAAGGTGCCGCCGATGGTCACCCGTGGCGTCCTGCTCGACATGGCCGCTTATTTCAAGACCGACGTGGTGAAGGAAGGCACCGCCTTCAACGTCAAGGAGATCGAGGAGGCCGCCAAGCAGCAGAACGTCGAAATCCGTCAGGGCGACGTCGTCATCTTCCACACCGGCTGGCTCAGCCTGATCGGCAAGGACGATAAACGCTATTCGGCCGCCGAGCCCGGCCTCGGTGTCGAGGGTGCGAAGTACCTGACCGGCAAGGGCGTCGTCGCGGTTGGCGCCGACACCTGGGGTCTCGAGGTGCTGCCGTTCGAATCCAAGAACGTGTTTGAGGTACACCAGATCCTGCTCGCGATGAACGGGACCTACATCCTGGAGAACATGGACACGGCTGCGCTTGCCCGGGACAAGGGCTACGAATTCCTGTTCGTACTTGGCCAGCCGCGCTGGACCGGCGGCGTACAGGCGATGATCAATCCGATCGCGATCCGCTGACGCCTGTAACGGGCCTAGAGCATGATCCGGAAAAGTTGCGGCGGTTTTCCGAAGAGATCATGCTCAACAAAAACCCAAAGCGCGATGGCAATTCATCCTAATCTCCTCGCGTTTTGGCCGAAGCCGGGTGAGGGTCCTTCAGCGTCTCTGTAGAGCGCACCGCTACCCTCACCCGAACGCCGCGTCGGTTTCGCGGCCCGGCCGATTTAGAAAGGCTCTCTTCGGGTGGGTCCGAAGACGAGCCTCCGTCGCTGGCCCTTCCGGTGCCACCGCCGCAGCGCCACGAGAGTCCAGATCGCCTCGACGAGCCCGAACGGCCAAGCGCCCTGCAAGAAGCCATAGGCCGAGCCGAGTGCGCAGCACGCCGCGAACAGCGGCACGAACCAATGGCTGCGGTCTTCCAATGCATAGCAGACCAGCATCGCCGTCACGGCAAGCCGAATAGTGTCACTGCATCCATGTCCAGGGTTCACTCCGCAGCGCGACGCGTGATATGCGCTAAGCCATGCCGGCTCTTATCCTGCCTCTCGTCGATGCTGCAACACACTGGCCCGCGCGCGGCGCGCTGGTCGGGCTTGACTTAGGCACGAAAACCATCGGCGTTGCCGTGTCCGATCCCGACCGGCGGTTGGCTACCGGCGTCGAGACGATCCAGCGCAAGGCGTTCAAGCAGGATGCCGCCCGGCTGCTCGCCATCGCGGCTGAACGCAGGGCAGCCGGTTTCGTGCTCGGCCTGCCCATCAACATGGACGGCAGCGAGGGCCCGCGCGCGCAATCCACCCGTGCCTTCGCCCGCAATCTTGCCGGCCTGACCGCGCTCCCCATCGGCCTCTGGGACGAGCGCCTCTCGACGGCGGCAGTCGAGCGCGAGCTGATCGGCATGGACGTCAGCCGCGCCAAGCGCGCCGAGGTGATCGACGAGCACGCGGCGATCTTCATCCTGCAAGGCGCGCTCGACCGCCTTGCCAATCTTCGCGCTGGCCCGGGGACGGACTGATTCATGGCCGTCGTGATCGCGGCGCTGCTGCCGGTCTTCATCCTCATCGTGCTCGGTGTCGTGCTGAAGCGCAGCCTGATGCGGCTCGATGCGCAGTGGCAAGGGTTGGAGCGGCTGACCTACTTCGTGCTGTTTCCGATGCTGCTGATCCAGACGCTGGTGAAGGCGGACCTCTCCAAGGTACCGGTCGCCGGGGTCGGCGGCGCGCTGCTGCTGTCAGCGCTCGCGATGTCACTCTTGTGCCTTGCACTGCGCCCCGCCCTTACCCGGCTCGGCATCGACGGCCCCGCCTTCACCTCGATTTTTCAGGGCGCAACGCGCTGGCAGACCTTCGTCGGACTGTCGGTCGCAGCCAATATGTTCGGCGACGTCGGGCTGGCGCTCGCCTCCGTAGCGATGGTCGCGATCATTCCCCTGGTCAACGTGTTGAGCGTCGTGGTGCTCGCCCATTACGCCGCCCCCGAAAAGCAGTCCGCACGCGCCATCGTCATGACGGTGGTTCGTAATCCCCTGATCTGGGCCTGCGTGATCGGCCTTGCCGTCAATCTGACGCACCTGCCGCTGCCGAAACTCTGGCACGAGGTGGCGGATGCGCTGAGCCGCTCCTCGCTGGCGATCGGCCTGCTGGTCACCGGTGCCGGCCTGCATCTCGAAGGTCTCTTGCGCCCGAGCCTCGGCGCGGCCACCGGCGTCGTTTTCAAGCTCGCGCTGATGCCCGCGCTCGCGCTGGGGCTCGGCGCCTGGTTCGGGCTCTCCGGCGACAGCCTCGCGATCGTCGCGATCTGCGCGGCGGTGCCGACCTCGCCCAGCGCCTATGTCTTGGCCCGCCAGATGGGCGGCGACGCGCCGCTGCTGGCGCAGATCATCACGCTGCAAACGATTTTTGCGGCCATCACGATGCCGGTCGCGATCGCGCTGGCCGCCTAACTTGCCAACCACATCGTCAGCACCACTGCGGTCAGATTGTTGAGCGCATGCAACACGACCGTGAGCCAGAGCGAATTGGCACGGTAGCGCATGTAGCCAAACCACAGGCCGATGGTGAAAACCTCGGCGAGAAAATACATGTCGTATTGCAGGTGCACGATTGTCCACACCAGCGACGACAGGATGATCGCGCCGGGCACGCGCAAGAAGCTCGCAGACCAGCCGCGATAGAGGAAGCCCCGCGCCAACACTTCTTCCGACATGGGCGCCGCCACACTGAAGGCAAACAGCAGCACCATTGCGGCGCCCTTGTCGCGACCTGATTTCAACAAATCTGTCATGAAGCCCGGCGTCGCCTCGCGGCCGAGCGCGCGCGACATTGTCTCCCAGGCCAACACGATCAGGACCAGGCCGACCGCGCCGAACAGCAGCTGCTTCCAGGACGGCCAATGCAGCGCGAGATAATCCACGAAGGACGCCTTCTTGATGCGAATGGCAAGCCAGACCACGGCCAGCGTCGACGGCAGGCCCATGGCCACTGACAGCGCAAGCGCCTGGGGCTCATGGCCGACGACTTGCAGCGAGGCGAGATCCATGGGCAGACCACGCTGCGCTACCAGCAGAACGATCGCGCCGATCTGCCCGACGAACATCGCGAGGAAGATGAGGAGACCCCACAGTGCGGTGCTCCAGAACATCCAGACCCGCGGCGTCGCAGGCGTCATGGTGAGCGGCGGATGGTCGGGATTGAGGGAATCCATCAAAAGGCTTTCGTTTGGGAGACTCACGGCAGCGCTCGCTCCAGCAGCGCGCACACGTCGGCGCTCTCCAACTCCACGGCGCCGTACATGCTGGCGTGATTGGCAGCAAGGCGCGTTGCGGCGAACAATTCGGCATTGCGCGGTGACACGCCACCCAGCGCCGCAGCCGCGGCGAGCAATGCCAGCTTCTCGACTGGCAGCCGCGCGACGCGCTCGCCGTCGGCACGGCGAAAGGTCTTGCCGATGAACGCGGCGGCCTCACCCGCTCCGGGCAGTCCTTTTGTTTCGGCCGCAAGCGATTGCAGCACGGCCATCGCCGCCTCCGGCTCGCGCGAGAGCGCGCGGAGCACGTCGAGGCACATGACGTTGCCCGAGCCTTCCCAGATCGCGTTGACCGGAGACTCGCGATAATGACGCGCCAAAATGCCGTCCTCGACATACCCGTTGCCGCCGAGGCACTCCATCGCCTCGTAGAGGAACGGCGGCGCGCTCTTGCAGGTCCAATATTTGATCGCGGGCGTCAGCAGCCGCATATAGGCGGCCTCCGCCGCAGCGTGCGGCGTGCGGTCGAAGGCGCGGCAGAGCCGCATCACCAGGGCGGTGCTCGCCTCGACATGCAGCGCCATGTCTGACAGCACGGCCTGCATCAAGGGCTGATCGGCGAGATGCTTCTGGAACACGCTGCGGTGACGGGCGTGATGCAGCGCATGCGCGAGCCCCGAACGCATCAGGCCGACAGAGGCGATCGCGCAATCCTGGCGCGTCAGCTGCACCATCTGGATGATGGTGCGGATGCCCTTGCCCTCCTCGCCGACCCTTTCTGCATAGGCACCGACGAACTCGACCTCGGAGGAGGCGTTGGAGCGGTTGCCGAGCTTGTCCTTCAGCCGCTGGAACTGGATCGCGTTCACCGAGCCGTCCGGCGCAAAGCGCGGCATGAAGAAGCAGGTTAGGCCCGCGTCTGCCTGCGCCAGTACCAGGAACGCATCGCACATCGGCGCTGACATGAACCATTTGTGGCCGGTGATGCGATAGGCATCCCCGTCGCGTACGGCGCGCGTCATGTTGGCGCGCACGTCGGTGCCGCCCTGCTTCTCGGTCATGCCCATGCCGAGCGTCATGCCGCGCTTTTGCCACCACGGTACGAAGCTGGGATCATAACTCCTCGTTGACAGCACCGGCATCACGCGCGCGAGCAGATCGGGCTGCATCGCCAGCGCGGCCACAGAGGCTCGTGTCATCGTGATCGGGCAGAGATGACCGGTCTCGACCTGGGCGGCGATATAGAATTTTGCGGCGCGGATGACCTCCGCCGCATCGCCAGCGGGCTTTCCATCCGCCGTCCACGTCGAATTGTGCACGCCCGCATGCGCGCTGTGCGCCATCAGCTCGTGATAGGCCGGATGAAACTCGACCTGGTCGCGGCGATTGCCCTTGGCATCGAAGCTGCGCAGCTTCGGCGTGTTCTCGTTCGCGACGCGTCCGCGATCGGCCATCGCGGCCGAGCCCCAGTGCCTGCCGAACTCCGACAGCTCCCGTTCCGCCGCCGCGCCGCCATTGGCCCTCACCGCATCGACCAGCGGACGGTCGGCCGCGAACAGGTCGACGTCCTCGAACGGCGGCGACTGGTTGAAGACCTCGTGGGTCGCAAAGCTCGGCCGGGTCATATGCGCCTCCTCGAACCGGACCTTAGTTCCGCCGCGGCTTGATCGGGAAATCATAGGCCGCCCCACCCGCCCCCGGCAGCGAAAAATGCCACCACTCCTTCGAATAGTTCACAAAGCCTTGCCTGGCCATCGCAGCCACCAGCCGCTTGCGCCAGGCGCGCTGCTCCGCATTGATCGACGGTGCCGCAGTATGCCCCTTCGCGTCGGTACAGTCGTAACCAGTGCCCATGTCGACGCTGCCCTCCGGCGCCCGCGCCTCGGCTGGCGCCGTGCAATCGGCATAGGCCTTTGATGGGTCGTATTTGGCGGAATTGTCGGCCTTGAGATCGACCAAAGTGAGATCGAGTGCCGCCCCGGTCGAATGCTGCGAGCGGCTCGCGATGTAGCCGAGCCGAAATAGCTCGGTCTTGGGAATCTTCGGATTGTAGCGCCGCCCGGCGGCGCGCTCGGGGCCGTTCTGCGACCACTTCACCATGTCGAGCGAGGCCCGTGCCGGCCGGTAGCAGTCGAACATCTTGAGCGAGAGATTTTGCGCGGCCAGTTCCTCCTGAACCGCCTTCAGCCGCAACCCGACCTCGCGCTTCACCACGCATTCGCCGGCGCCATACCCGGCGAGCGGCCGGCCGACGAAATTGTTCGAGGTGGCATAGCGGATGTCCTGGATGATGCGGGGGTCGACGTCGCGCAGGTACACGAAGCCGCCGGGCAGCGATTGGGCGCGGGCGGATGAGCTCATGATGATCGATATAAGTGCACCAAGAAGTGGTTTCACGATGCCGTCCCATCCTTCGTCATTCCGGGGCGGCTCGAAGAGCCGAACCCGGAATCTCGAGATTCCGGATCTGGCGCTTACGCGCCATCCCGGAATGACTGAGCGGGTGACAGATCAGGGGATAACTCACTTCCCCATCTTTGCCCCTTGCTCCCCCCGCCGTCGCCCCCTATAGCTCTGCTTTTAATGACATCGAAATCGACCTTCGTCCTCGGCCACCGGCATTTGCTGGGCATTGAGGGCCTTTCCGCGGCCGACATTACCGGCCTCCTCGACCTGTCCGAAGAATATGTCGAGCTCAACCGCCAGGTTGACAAGAAGCGCACCGTCCTACGTGGACGGACGCAGGTGAATCTCTTCTTCGAGGCTTCCACCCGAACCCAGTCCTCGTTCGAGCTAGCCGGCAAGCGCTTAGGCGCCGACGTCATGAACATGTCGGTGTCCTCGTCCTCGATCCGCAAGGGCGAAACCCTGATCGACACCGCGGTGACTTTGAACGCGATGCACCCGGACATCCTGGTGGTGCGCCATCACGCCTCGGGCGCGGTGGAACTGCTCGCGCGCAAGGTCGACGGTTCCGTGATCAATGCCGGCGACGGCGCGCATGAGCACCCGACCCAAGCGCTGCTCGACGCGCTCACCATCCGGCGCAACAAGGGGCGGATCGAAGGCCTCGTGGTCGCGATCTGCGGCGACGTGCTGCATTCGCGCGTCGCCCGCTCCAACATCATCCTGCTCAACACCATGGGCGCCCGCGTCCGCGTCGTCGGCCCTTCCACGCTGCTGCCGCCCGGCATCGAGCGGATGGGAGTCGAGGTCGCGCGCGACATGCGCGAGGGCCTGGAAGGCGCCGACATCGTCATGATGCTGCGGCTCCAGCGCGAGCGCATGAACGGCTCGTTCGTGCCCTCGTCATCGGAATATTTCCACTACTTCGGGCTCGACCAGAAGAAGCTCGCCTACGCCAAGCCGGATGCATTGGTGATGCATCCCGGTCCCATGAACCGCGGCGTGGAGATCGACTCGATCGTGGCCGACGGCGCCCAGTCCCTGATCCGCGAACAGGTGGAGATGGGCGTCGCCGTGCGCATGGCCGTGCTGGAAGCGCTCGCCCGCAACCTGCCGAACGCGTGATGCCGATGCTGACCGACCGCCGCCCCATCCTGCTCGCCAACGCCCGCGTCGTCGACCCCTCTAGGGATTTCGACGGCATCGGGGACGTCCTCATTGCCGACGGCACCATCCGCGAGACCCGCCGCGGCATTGGCGCAGCCGGCGTGCCTGAAGGCACCGACATCATCAACTGCTCCGGCAAGATCGTCGCGCCAGGCCTGATCGACTTGCGCGCCTTCGTCGGCGAGCCCGGTCTCAGCCACCGCGAGACCTTTGCCTCGGCGAGCCAGGCCGCCGCGACCGGCGGCATCACCACCATCATCTGCCAGCCCGCCACCTCGCCGGTCATCGACAATTCGGCGACGGTGGACTTCGTGATGCGCAGAGCCCGCGACACCGCGATCGTCAATATCCAGCCGATGGCGGCGCTGACCAAGGGCATGCTCGGCGAGGAGATGACCGAGTTCGGCCTCTTGAAGGCCGCCGGCGCGGTCGCCTTCAGCGACGGCGACCGAAGCGTGACCAACGCCCAGGTGATGCGACGCGCGCTGACCTACGCCCGCGACTTCGACGCGCTGATCGTGCATCACACCGAGGATCCCAACCTCGTGGGCGAAGGCGTGATGAACGAGGGCGAGTTCGCGACCCGGCTCGGCCTGATGGGCATCCCGAATGCCGCCGAAGCCGTCATGCTGGAGCGCGACTTACGACTCGTTGCACTCACCGGCGGCCGCTACCACGCGGCGTCGCTGACCTGCATTGACTCCCTGGAGATCCTCGAGCGCGCCCGCGACGCCGGGCTCGCCGTCAGCGCCTCGGTCTCGATCAATCATCTGGCGCTGAACGAGAACGACATCGGGCCCTACCGTTCGTTCCTGAAACTGTCGCCGCCCCTCCGGACCGAGGACGACCGCCGCGCGGTCGTGGCGGCGCTCGCCTCCGGGCTTCTCGACGTCATCATGTCCGACCACAATCCGCAGGACGTCGAGGTCAAGCGCTTGCCGTTCGCGGAAGCCGCCCCCGGCGCCGTCGGGCTCGAGACCATGCTGCCGGCGGGCCTCCGCCTCGTGCATAATGGCGAGATGGAACTGAAGACGCTGATCCGCGCAATGTCGACGCGGCCGGCCGAGCTGCTCGGGCTACCAGGCGGAACGTTGCGCGTCGGCAGCCCGGCGGACGTCATTGTGATCGACCCCGATACGCCGTGGGTGGTCGATCCGGCCGACCTGAAATCGCCCTGTAAGAATACCCCGTTTGATGAGGCCCGCTTTACAGGCCGCGTCGTGCGCACCATTGTCGGCGGTCGGACGGTCTACGAGTATGTCGGACATGGGTGATCGTTCGGCACGGAGACCCAGTCTTTGGAGATGCCGCCATGGGGCTTGAAGCATTCCTGCCGGTGGCCTTCGTCATCGGCTATCTCCTCGGCTCAATCCCGTTCGGGCTGATTCTCACCAAGCTCGCGGGCACGCAGGATATCCGCTCGATCGGCTCAGGCAGCATCGGCGCCACCAATGTGCTGCGCACGGGACGCAAGAGCCTTGCCGCGGGCACCCTGCTGTTCGACGCGCTCAAGGGCACCGTGGCCGTGGTGATCGCCGGCTACCTCGCAGGTCCCAATGCCGCCATGGTGGCCGGGCTCGGCGCGTTCCTCGGCCATCTCTTCCCGGTCTGGCTCAAGTTCAAAGGCGGCAAGGGCGTGGCCGTCTACATCGGCATCCTGCTCGGCCTGTTCTGGCCTGGCGCCGTCGTGTTCTGCCTGCTCTGGCTGGCGACCGCCTTCACCACCCGCTATTCCTCGCTGTCGGCGCTGGTGGCGGCGTTCATCACGCCGATGTTCCTGTGGTGGTTCGGGCACCTGGCATTGTCTGCTTTGTCAGCAGTGCTGACGCTGCTGCTGTTCTACGCGCACCGCGAGAACATCAAGCGCTTGCAAGCGGGCAAGGAAAGCCGGATCGGCGAGAAGGCCTAGAGCCGAAGTGGATGCCGGTTCGCGTCAAGAAAACGCGTCAGAACAAGAATCCAAAGCCGGGCATCTACGGATACCGAAACGGCCCTTCTGCATTATATGCCAAAATCCTGTTCGCAACTTGCGGCCGAATCACGGTTGTATTGGCAAGCGGGTCCCGAGCCTGTCATCCTGACAGCCTGTCATCCCGACAGTGGAAATGATGGCGGTTGCTCAGAATGAGCGAGAAGATTGTCGGCGCGCATGACGGGGTTGGTTCGCGGGGTGCTTCCGGCACCGCAGCGAGCCGACTGCTTTCGATGACCAATATCTGGTCCGATGCGCCCTCGCCGCCTGTCGACACGCCTGCGCCCATTTCATCGCAGGCGCCGCAGCCTGAGCCCCTCGCGAAAGCCGACGCTCCACTCGATATCGTGGTGAGGAAGACTCTACCGGTCGTCACCGCGCGTGCACATTCCGCCCAATGGCCGCCGCGAAAACTCTCGCTGGCGCTGCAGGGCGGCGGCACTTTTGCGGCCTTCACCTGGGGCGTGCTCGAGCGGCTGCTGGAAGAGCCTGACATCGCGATCGATACCATCAGCGGCGCCAGCGCCGGCGCCATTAACGCGCTGCTGCTCGGCTCCGGCTTTGCCGAAGGTGGCCGCGAAGGCGCCCGCGCCCGGCTGAATCGGTTCTGGCTCCGGCTGATGCACGAAGCTTCGTTCCGCGCACTGATGCTGGTCGGCGGCTTCTCGCCGGCGGGAAGCTCGGTCGCGTTCGGGCCGACGCTGCGCTCCGGTCACTTTGATCCGTTCGATCTCGATCCGCTGCGGCAGGCGCTGTCGCGCGACATCGATTTCGCCGCTCTGCGCCATCCGAACTGCCCGAAGCTTCTGATCGCAGCGACGCGGATCCGCGACGGCCAGCAGCAGATCTTCCGCAACGAGGCAATCACCACCGACGTCGCGCTGGCCTCGACCTGCCCGCCGCTCGTCCACTGCGCCGTCGAGATCGACGGCGAAGCCTATTGGGACGGCGGCCTTGGCGGCAACCCGCCGCTGCTGCGCCTGGCGCAGGACGCGACGACCGCCGATGTGCTGCTCGTCCAGGTCACGCCGGCGCGCGACAGCTACGTACCGATCACACTCGCCGCGATCGACCGCCGGCTCGACCAGATCGCGGCCAACGCCGCCCTCAATGCCGAGATCGCCGCGATCGAATGGGCGCAGTCGCAAGCCGCGCCGTCGCTGCGGCTCACCAGGATCGCGGCAGAAGATTCCGTTGACGGGCTGGCGCAGCGCTCATCCACCGATCTCGGCCGCGGCTTCATTCGCCTGCTGCACCGGAGCGGCCGCGAGGCCGCCGAGCGCTGGCTGAAGCAAGGTGCAGATAACAGCGCAGCGCCGGCTGCATCCGGCCATCGCATTGCTGCCCCCGAACCTGCGCTAGCCTGATTTCGCCAGCGCCTCCTCCAGGAACCAGGCCGCCGCAAGTGCGCGCGGATCGTTGCCGAAACGCGCGATCACCTGCACGCCGATCGGCAGGCCGCCGACCTTCAGCACCGGCACATTGACGCAAGGATTGCCCATCAGGGTCCAGAGCCTGTTGTAACGGGGATCGCCCGTGGTCGCGAGCTCCTTGGCGGGCGCGGTGCCCGGCGCGGAATAGGTCAGGAGCACGTCGACGCCTTCGAACAGCTCGCCGAGTTCACGGCGGCCGCGGCGGCTGATCCGCCGCGCTTCGTCATAGTCCTTCGGCGTCAGGCCAACCGTCGCATCGAGACTGGCACGCAGCATCGGCGCGATCTCGTCGTGGCGTTCGGAAAACTCCCAGGCCAGCGCGCGATGCGCCTCGAAATCCTGAATGATCGGATGGATGCGCCAGGCCTCCTGCACCGCTTCGGGCAGATCGATGGTCTGGACGCTGGCGCCGGCGCGCGTCGCCGTCTTGATCGCGGCTTGCAGCCCCTCTTCGGCCGCCGGCTCCACTGCGCCGGCGAATTCCTGCCTGACCACGCCGATGCGCGGCGACGTCGCGGCGGCAATGCCGGAGAATTCGCCGCGCCCCGTCATCGCCAACAGCCCGCGCGCGAGATCTTCCACGCGCGCGCCGAACAGGCCGACGGTATCCAGTGCCCACGAGTAGCACTTCACACCGACCGTCGGCAGCATGCGGAACGACGGCTTGATCGCAGCGGTCCCGCAATAGGCGGCGGGACGGATCACCGAGCCACCGGTCTGGGTGCCCAGCGCCAGCGGGATCATGCCGGCGCCGACGGCTGCCGCCGAACCGGAGGATGAGCCGCCCGGCGAATGGCCGAGATTATGCGGATTGCGCGTCGGGGTGGGATCGCGCGAGGCGAACGCCGTGGTCGTGGTTTTGCCGATGATGGTGGCCCCGGCCCGCTTCAGCATCATCACGACGGGCGCATCCGAGCGCGGCTGCCACCCGCGATAGATCTCCGAGCCCATCTCGGTCGGGAAATCGGCGGTATCGATGATGTCCTTGATCCCGACCGCGATGCCGCGCAGCGGACCGGCGCTTTGCGCCTTCGCAGCCTTGTCGTGGCGAACGAAGGCGCGGACGTCCTTCTCCTTGGCCTCGATCGCCGAATGCGATTGCGCGATCGCGGAATCGGGCGACAGCTCCCCCGCTTCGATGCGGCGCTGGAGGTCGGCGAGTGAGATCATGGCAAAATCCTTCTTATTGGCATCGCTTTTAGCATCGGGGCGCGGTCGCGCAAGCGCACGTCACTGTTGCGCAACGCCCTCAGGTTGTTCCATGCTGTGCCTGCAAGGAGACGCCGTGGACGCCATCAATCCAAGCGTGGAGCTGACCGAATCTGAGCGGATCGACCGCCTGCGGCTGATCCGCTCCGACAATGTCGGGCCGCGCACCTTCCGTTCGCTGGTCGACCATTTCGGCACCGCGCGCGCCGCGCTGGAGCGGCTGCCGGATCTGGCGCGCCGCGGCGGCGCGGCACGGTCGGGGCGCATCTGTAGCGCCGACGAAGCCAAGGCCGAGCTCGCCGCAAGCCGCAAGTTCGGCATCGCCTGGCTCGCGCCCGGTGAAGACGGCTATCCGGCGCGGCTCGCAACGCTCGACGATGCACCGCCTTTGCTCGCCGTGCGCGGCGACACGAAAAGCTTGATGCGGCCGATGATCGCGATCGTCGGCTCGCGCAATGCTTCCGGCGCCGGGCTGAAGTTTGCCGGCCAGCTTGCGCGCGAGCTCGGCGAAGCCGGTTTTGTCGTCATCTCGGGTCTCGCCCGCGGCGTCGACCAGGCCGCGCATCGCACGAGCGTCGAAGGCGGCACGATCGCCGTGCTCGCCGGCGGGCATGATTGCATCTATCCGCCCGAACATGCCGATTTGCTCGCAGCGATCCTCGACCATGAGGGCGCGGCAATCTCCGAAATGCCGCTCGGCCACGAGCCGCGCGCCCGCGACTTTCCCCGCCGCAGCCGACTGATCTCCGGTGCCTCGCTCGGCGTGGTCGTGGTGGAAGCGGCGCACCGCTCGGGCTCGCTGATCACCGCGCGCATGGCGGCCGAACAGGGCCGTGAGGTATTCGCCGTGCCCGGCTCGCCGCTCGATCCGCGCGCCGCCGGCACCAACGATCTGATCAAGCAGGGCGCAACCCTCGTCACCGAGGCCGCCGACATCATCAACGCGGTGCAGCCGATCATGGAGCGGCCGCTGATGCATCCCGCAGGCGAGCCCGACAGCGAGCCGTTCGATCGCGATCCGCAAGGCCACGACCGCGACCAGATCACCGCCCTGCTCGGGCCTGCCCCGATCTCGATCGACGATCTCGTGCGGATGTCCGGCGCCTCGCCCGCAATCGTGCGCACCGTGCTGTTGGAGCTCGAGCTCGCGGGCCGGCTCGAACGGCACGGCGGCGGATTGGTGTCGCTGCTCTAGGGCTCGCGGCCGCTGAACCGTCCGGCGCAACAGCCGAGTTGCGCCAGAGGGAATCGAGTTCGCTTGAGCAATCAGCCCCGATAGATCGGCGCGCCGCTCGGAGATGCGACCGCGCCGCCGTCCACGAAGATCTCCTGGCCCTGCACATGCGCGGAATCATCGGAAGCGAGGAACAGCACGGTCTTCGCAACGTGATCCGTTTCGCCCATGCGCCCCAGCGGCGTCGACAGCGCGATGCGCCTCTCGAATGCCTTCTCAGCCTCGGGCGTCGCCACCGCAGGTCCCCAGATCGGTGTGCGGATCGCGCCCGGCGCGACCACGTTGACGCGGATGCCGCGCGGCGACAGTTCCGAGGCCATGGTCCGCGCCATCGCGCGAACGCCGGCCTTCGCGGCACCGTAAGCCGAGTAGCCGGGAATGCCGAGCACGGAGATCACCGAGCCGTTGAGGATGATCGAGGCATTGTCGTTGAGGTAGGGCAGCGCGGATTGAACGGTGAAGAACACGCCGGTGAGGTTCGTGCGGATCACGGTCTCGAAGACCTCAAGCGTGGCTGAGCCGAGCGGCGTGCCGCCGGCGATGCCGGCATTGGCGAAGGCGATGTCGAACTTGCCGAACCTGTCCGCGCCCTTCTTGATCGCGGCCTCCGTCGCGGCGATGTCGGTGGCGTCGGCAACCAGCGCAAGCGCGTTCGGCCCGAGCTCTTTCGCAGCGGCCTCCAGCGTCCCCTTGTTGCGGCCGGTGATCACCACCTTGGCGCCCTCGGCCACGAACAGCTTTGCAGTCGCAAGGCCAATGCCGCTGTTGCCGCCGGTAATCAGGGCCGTCTTGTTCTTCAATCTCACGCTCGCCTCCAGTAGTTGCATTATGAAACTAAGTTGTCATCTAAGACAAATGGTTTTATGATGCAACCACACAAGCGCGTGATCGGCGCGGCACGCGGGCGAACGCGACAGGACGAGAGACAATGGTGAGACGAACGAGCTTCGACGGCGATTCCTGCCCGATCGCACGGTCGTTGGAGGCGCTTGGCGACTGGTGGTCGCTGCTGATCATCCGCGAGGCACTGTTCGGCGTGCGGCGCTTCGGCGAATTCCAGAGCAAGCTCGGCATGGCCAAGAACATTCTGGCCGCGCGCCTGCGGTCACTGGTCGAGCACGGCATTCTGGCGACCGCCCCCGCTTCCGACGGCAGCGCCTACCAGGAATATGTGCTGACGCCGAAGGGCCGCGGCACCTTCCCGGTGCTGGTCGCGCTACGGCAATGGAGCGAGGAGTTCGACGACCACCCCGACGAGATCGCGACCATTCTGGTCGATCGCGCCAAAGGCCGCCCGGTGAAGAAACTCGAATTGCGCGCCGAGGACGGCCGCCTGCTCTCGCCGGCCGATACCACGCTGAAACCGCGGCCGGCGCCGCGGCGAAGGGCGGCGGGATAGCCGTCGCGCACGATCTCTCCTCAACGTCGTCCCGGCGACGCGACCCATAACCACCGGGAGCAGTTTGGCGAAGACAGGCAGCGATCCTCCGCCGGTGCGGATGGTGCGCACTCTCGATAGTTCACGTCCTATGCGTCCCAGCTTCGCCGAGACGACTTTAGAATCTCACGATAGCTTGCGCTTGGTCCGCAATCTCAGATGCTCGTCGGCCTCGAGCTGGGTCATGCCCAATAAATAATGCAACATGTGCAGCTTGTGGCGCTCGGCGAGCTTGCGCAGGGCGGCCGTCTGCTCCGCGATGAAGGCGACCGCCTCATCCGCCCCGCCTTCCCCCGGTTCCTCGTTGCGCGAGCCTCCCGGCGCGCCTGATCCGGCGCGCGCCCGTTTCCTTGCTGGCTTAGCCACCAGACCCCACCCCGAATCCATGCCCCGCAGAAACCTTACGCCGACATCGATCGCAACTCCAAGGTGGTATTTTGCAACTTTTTCGATATGAAACTTTTCCTACCGCGGCGGCCTTCAACACGCCCCGATTTGACAGGGACGGCCTCACCACCCATGTTCGGGTCGAAACGGCCGACCCGAATCCTTTGGTTTTCGGCCCAAGATTTTCCCGTAAGTTACTGGAACTACATGAATATCGTTATTGTGGAGTCGCCGGCGAAAGCCAAGACGATCAACAAATATCTGGGCTCGTCCTACGAGGTCCTGGCTTCGTTCGGCCATGTCCGCGACCTTCCCGCCAAGAACGGTTCCGTCGATCCTGACGCCAATTTCAAGATGATCTGGGAGGTCGACCCCAAGGCCGCCGGGCGGCTGAACGATATCGCGAGATCGCTGAAGGGCGCTGACCGCCTGATTCTCGCCACCGACCCCGATCGTGAGGGCGAGGCCATCTCCTGGCACGTGCTCGAAGTGCTGAAGGAAAAGCGCGCGCTGAAGGACCAGAAGATCGAGCGCGTGGTGTTCAACGCCATCACCAAGCAGGCTGTCACCGACGCGATGAAGCATCCGCGCCAGATCGACGGCGCCCTGGTCGATGCCTATATGGCGCGCCGCGCGCTCGACTATCTGGTCGGCTTCACCCTCTCCCCCGTGCTGTGGCGCAAGCTGCCGGGCGCGCGCTCGGCCGGCCGCGTGCAGTCGGTGGCGCTGCGCCTCGTTTGCGATCGCGAGCTCGAGATCGAGAAGTTCGTCGCGCGCGAATATTGGTCGCTGGTCGCGACCCTGCTGACCCCGCGCGGCGATGCCTTCGAGGCCCGTCTGGTCGGCGCCGACGGCAAGAAGATCCAGCGCCTCGACATCGGCACCGGCGCGGAAGCCGACGACTTCAAGAAGGCGCTGGAAGCGGCCGCCTACGCTGTGACCGCGGTCGATGCCAAGCCCGCGCGGCGCAATCCGCAGGCGCCCTTCACCACCTCGACGCTGCAGCAGGAAGCCAGCCGCAAATACGGCTTTGCGCCGGCGCACACGATGCGCATCGCCCAGCGGCTCTATGAAGGCATCGACATCGGCGGGGAGACCACCGGACTCATTACTTATATGCGTACCGACGGCGTGCAGATCGCACCTGAAGCGATCACCCAGGCGCGTAAGGTGATCGGCGAGGATTACGGCAACGCCTATGTGCCGGACGCTCCCCGCCAGTACCAGGCCAAGGCCAAGAACGCCCAGGAAGCGCACGAGGCGATCCGCCCGACGGATCTGTCGCGCCGGCCCGACAGCATGAGCCGCAAGCTCGATTCCGACCAGGCGAAACTCTACGAGCTGATCTGGAAGCGCACCATCGCAAGCCAGATGGAAGCGGCCGAGCTCGAGCGCACCACGGTCGACATCACCGCGAAGGCCGGCGGCCGTACGCTGGAGCTGCGCGCCACCGGTCAAGTCATCAAGTTCGACGGCTTCCTCGCGCTCTACCAGGAAGGGCGCGACGACGAGGAGGACGAGGATTCCCGCCGCCTGCCCGGCATGAGCGCCGGCGAAGCCCTGAAGCGGCAGTCGCTCGCCGTCACCCAACATTTCACCGAGCCGCCGCCGCGCTTCTCGGAGGCATCCCTCGTCAAGCGCATGGAAGAGCTCGGCATCGGCCGTCCCTCGACCTATGCCTCGATCCTCCAGGTTCTGAAGGACCGCGGCTACGTCAAGCTGGAGAAGAAGCGCCTGCACGGCGAGGACAAGGGCCGCGTCGTGATCGCGTTCCTCGAAAGCTTCTTCAGCCGCTATGTCGAATACGATTTCACCGCCGGCCTCGAAGAGCAGCTCGACCGCATCTCCAACAACGAGATCTCCTGGCAGGAGGTGCTGAAGGATTTCTGGCGCGACTTCATCGGCGCCGTCGACGAGATCAAGGACCTGCGCGTCGCGCAGGTGCTGGACGTGCTCGACGAGATGCTCGGCCCGCACATCTACCCGCCGCGCGCCGATGGCGGCGACGTCAGGCAATGCCCGAATTGCGGCACCGGCCGGCTCAACCTCAAGGCCGGCAAGTTCGGCGCCTTCGTCGGCTGCTCGAACTATCCGGAATGCCGCTACACCCGCCAGCTCGCCGCCGATGGGGAAGCTAGCGCCGACCGCTCGCTCGGCCAGGATCCCGACACCGGCTTCGATGTCTGGGTCAAGGCCGGCCGCTTCGGCCCCTACATCCAGCTCGGCGAGCAGAAGGATTATGCGGAAGGCGAGAAGCCGAAGCGCGCGGGCATTCCGAAGGGCACCTCGCCCAGCGATGTCGACCTCGAGCTTGCGCTGAAACTGCTGTCGCTGCCGCGCGAGATCGGCAAGCACCCAGAGACGGGGCAGCCGATCACCGCCGGCCTCGGCCGCTTCGGGCCGTTCGTGAAGCACGACAAGACCTATGCGAGTCTCGAAGCCGGCGACGAAGTATTCGACATCGGCCTCAACCGCGCGGTGACGCTGATCGCCGAGAAGGCGGCGAAGGGCCCGAGCCGCCGCTTCGGCGCCGATCCCGGCAAGACGATCGGCGACCATCCGACGCTCGGCACCGTCACCGTGAAGAGCGGCCGCTATGGCCCCTATGTCACCGCAGGCGGTGTCAACGCGACGATCCCGGCCGAGTTCGAAAAGGATGCCATCACGCTGCCGCAGGCGATCGCGCTGATCGACGAACGCGCGGCCAAGGGCGGCAGCAAGACCAAGGCGAAGAAGGCGGCAAAGCCTGCCAAGGCCAAGAAGACTACTGAGAAGGCTGCGGACGGCGAGGACGCCGCGCCGAAGCCGAAGAAACCGGCGGCGAAGAAAGCCCCGGCCAAATCGAAAACCGAATCCACCAGCAAGGCGCGCGCCGCCGTCTCGTCGACTGCCAAGACGTCGCCGACCAAGGCGGCCGCCACCAAGGCCCCGGCCAAGAAGAGTGCCGGCAAGAATTAGAGGTTAAGTGAAACGCAAGAATGACCATGGCTTTCCCGACAGGGCAGCCATCGTCGCCTTCATCAAGGCAAACCACGGAGAGGTCGGGACCCGCGAAATTGCGCGCGAGTTCGGCCTGAAGAACGCCGATCGCGCCGAGCTCAGGCGCATGCTGCGCGAGCTCGGCGACGACGGCATCATCAAGAAGAAGCGCCACAAGGTCTCCGAGCCCGACACGCTGCCGCCGACGCTGCTCGCCGATATCACCGGCCGCGACTCCGACGGCGAGTTGATCGCCTCCCCCGCCGAATGGGACGAGGTCGAAAGCGGCGAGCCGCCAAAAATCCTGATCGAGATGCCGCGCCGGCCCAAGCCTGGCACGGCCGCCGGTGTCGGCGACCGCGCATTGCTGCGCGTCGAGCGCTCGGACGAGGACGCAGGTCCCGCCTATCGCGGCCGCATCATCAAGGTCATCGACAAGGCCAAGAGCCGCATCCTCGGCGTCTTCCGCAGTCTTTCCGAAGGCGGCGGACGACTCGTTCCCGTCGACAAGAAGTTCGCCGACCGCGAGCTGAACATCGCGAAGACCGATACACAAGGCGCGCAAGACGGTGACCTCGTCAGCGTCGACATCGTCCGCTCGCGCGGCTTTGGCCTGGCCTCCGGTCGCGTCAAGGAGAGGCTCGGCTCGGTGAAGTCGGAGAAGGCGATCAGCCTGATCGCGATCTACGCCCACGACATCCCCTTGCAATTCTCGCCCGCGGCCGAGCGCGAGGCGGAGGCGGCGGAGCCTGCGAACCTGAAAGGGCGCGAGGATTGGCGCGACGTGCCGCTCGTCACCATCGATCCGCCGGATGCGAAGGATCACGACGACGCGGTCCACGCGCAGCCCGACGACGATCCCAACAACAAGGGTGGCTTCATCGTCAACGTGGCCATCGCAGACGTGAGCTTCTATGTCCGGCCGGGCACCGCGCTCGACCGCGACGCGCTCGATCGCGGCAACTCGGTCTATTTCCCCGACCGCGTCGTGCCGATGCTGCCCGAGCGCATCTCCAACAATCTCTGCTCGCTGGTGCCGGGTGAGCCGCGCGGCGCACTGGCGGTGCGCATGGTGATCGGACCCGACGGCCGCAAGCGCTCGCACAGCTTCCACCGCATCCTGATGCGCTCGGCGGCGAAGCTGCATTATGCGCAGGCACAGGCTGCGATCGACGGTCGGCCCGATGATACCACGGGCCCGCTGCTCGATCCGATCCTGAAGCCGCTCTACGCGGCTTACGCCTGCGTCAAGCGCGCGCGCGACGAGCGCGATCCGCTCAATCTCGACCTGCCCGAGCGCAAGATCCTCTTGAAGAGCGACGGAACGGTCGACCGCGTCGTCGTGCCGGAGCGTCTCGATGCGCACAAGCTGATCGAGGAGTTCATGATCCTCGCCAACGTCGCCGCGGCCGAGATGCTGGAGAAGAGATCGCTGCCGCTGATCTACCGGGTGCACGACGAGCCGACGCTGGAGAAGGTCCACGCCCTCAGCGAGTTCCTGGAGACACTGGACGTCCCCTTCACGAAATCAGGTGCGCTGCGCCCGACGCTGTTCAACCGCGTGCTGGCCCAGCTCGAAGGCCACGATTATTACCCGCTGGTGAGCGAGGTCGTGCTGCGCGCGCAGGCCCAGGCGGAATACTCTTCGGAAAACTACGGTCATTTCGGCCTAAACCTGCGCCGCTATGCGCACTTCACCTCGCCGATCCGCCGCTATGCCGATCTCGTCGTGCATCGCGCGCTGGTCCGCGCGCTCGGCCTCGGCGAAGGCGCCCTGCCCGACAGCGCGACGCCCGAATCTCTCGGTGAAGTCGCCGCCCATATCTCGCTCACCGAACGGCGCGCGATGAAGGCGGAGCGCGAGACCGTCGATCGCCTGATCGCGCACCATCTCGCCGACCGCATCGGCGCGAGTTTTCAGGGCCGCGTCTCCGGCGTCACCCGCGCCGGCCTGTTCGTCAAGCTCGCCGAGACCGGCGCCGACGGATTGATCCGGATCCGATCCCTCGGCACGGAATATTTCAACTATGACGAGAGCCGCCACGCGCTGGTCGGCACGCGCAGCGGCACCATGTATCAGCTCGGTGACGTCGTCGACGTTCGTCTGATCGAAGCGGCTCCCATCGCAGGAGCGCTGCGCTTCGAGCTGCTGTCATCGGCCGGTGAGACCGGCTCCCGCGAACGCAGGCCGTTCCGCCCGCAGCGCAAATCGTCGACGCCGCATCCGGGACGCAGTCCCGAGAAGAAGCGCAGGCCGGAGAAACAGAAGACATCCGGCAAGGGCAAGAAGGCCAAGGGGAAAAGCAAGAGCAAAAGCAAGGGACAGAAGGGCAAGGCATGGTGACGATGAGCACGGCGCCGAAGATCTGGACGCGCGAGACCGGCCTTGTCGAGAGGCGCGACGTGTGGGCTGCGATGAAGCATGGCTTTCGCGGCCGCTGCCCGCGCTGCGGCGAGGGAAAGCTGTTCCGCGCCTTTCTGAAGACGGCGGACAATTGCGCCAAATGTGACCTCGATTTCACCCCGCATCGCGCCGACGATCTGCCCGCCTATCTCGTGATCGTCATCGTCGGCCACATCGTGGTACCGGCCATCCTCTGGATCGAGACCAACTACACGACGCCGGTGTGGCTCAGTTTCGTGGCCTATCTGCCTTTTACCTTCCTCGCCTCGCTCGCGCTGTTGCAGCCCGTCAAGGGAGCTGTGGTCGGCTTGCAATGGGCTCTGCGCATGCACGGGTTTGACGAGAACCCTCCCGATGGTATTCCGCCTGTGTAAGCAAAACAAACAAGAGCGGTTTGGGTGAGGACATGACGGATATTTCGCCGGCAGAGGAGAAGGCTAAAGTTCACGAGGAGAAGGAAGCCGACCACCATCCCTATTTTCGTCCGAGGGATGCAGCGACACTGATCCTGGTCGATCGCAGCGGGCCTATTCCCAAAGTGCTGGTCGGCAAGCGCCACGACAAGGTGGTGTTCATGCCCGGAAAGTTCGTTTTCCCCGGCGGCCGTGTCGACAAGGCCGATTATCGCGTGCCCTGCGCCGCCCCCATCACCGCGGAGCTCGAAGCCAATCTCGCCAAGGGCAGCCCGAAGACTCCTCCCTCGCGCGCCAAATCGCTCGCCATTGCCGCGATTCGCGAAGCCTGCGAGGAGACCGGTCTCTGCCTCGGCCGCAAGGCTGAAGGCAAGGCGCCGAAGCTCGAGGGCCCCTGGAAGCCATTCGCGGATGCCGGCCTGCTGCCCGATCCCTCCGGCCTGTTCCTGATCGCCCGCGCCATCACTCCGCCCGGCCGCGTCAAGCGCTTCGACACCCGCTTCTTTACCGCGGATGCTTCCGCGATCACCCATCGCGTCGAGGGCGTGATCCATGCCGATGCCGAGCTGGTCGAGCTGGTCTGGGTCGAGCTCGGCTCAAAACCACTCGCAGACCTGCATCCGATGACACGCAACGTGCTCAACGAGCTCGACACCCGCCTTGCCACCGGCCCGCTCCGCCACGATGCACCGGTGCCGTTCTTCCATTTCTACGGCGGCAAGATGCAGAAGGATGTTTTGAGCTAGGCCGTCATTCACGGCGCGGCTCTTTCCTCTGGTCATTCCGGGGCGCGCGCAGCGCGAGCCCGGAATCCATTTCTCCATCGTCTCCACGGCTCGATGGATTCTGGGCTCGCCTCTACGCGGCGCCCCGGAATGATGCGAATTTACTGAGCCCACATCGAAAAACAAAAAATTCTTTCCGCCCTCCCCAATGGCGGAGTTGCCCGGCATGCCTATGTGTTCCCGAGCGTCACCAAGAACGGATAGCGGGCGATGGCACAACGGCAACTCAAGCTTGGCGCGTTCATGCGCCCGATCAGCATCCACACCGGCGCCTGGCGCTATCCCGGCGCCTGGCCTGACGCCAATTTCAATTTCGGCCACATCAAGACGCTGATCCGCAAGCTCGAGGCCGGCAAGTTCGACGCTTTCTTCATGGCCGATCACCTCGCCGTCTTGAACATGCCGATCAACGCGCTCAAGCGCAGCCACACCGTGACCTCGTTCGAGCCGTTCACGCTGCTGTCGGCGCTCTCGGCCGTCACCGAGCGCATCGGCCTGATCGCTACGGGATCGACCACGTTCGATGAGCCCTATCACGTCGCGCGCCGTTTCGCCTCGCTCGATCACATCAGCGGCGGGCGTGCGGGGTGGAATATCGTCACCACCTCGAATCCGGACGCGGCGCTCAATTTCGGCCGCGACGATCACATGGAGCACGCCGAACGCTACAAGCGCGCCCGCGAGTTCTACGACGTCGTCACCGGGCTCTGGGACTCCTTCGCCGACGATGCGTTCGTGCGCGACGTCGAGACCGGCCTGTTCTTCGATCCCGCGAAGATGCACACGCTCGACCACCAGGGCAAATATCTGAAAGTGCGCGGTCCCCTCAATATCGCCCGCCCCGTGCAGGGCTGGCCAGTGATCGTGCAGGCTGGCGCCTCCGAAGATGGCAGGCAGCTCGCGGCAGAGACGGCCGAGGCCGTGTTCACCGGCGGCGGCAGCCTCGCCGACGGGCAAAAGCTCTATGCCGACATCAAGGGCCGCATGGCGAAGGTCGACCGCGATCCCGAGCACCTGAAGATCCTTCCCGGCGCCTTCGTCGTGGTCGGCGACAGCGTTGATGAGGCGAAGGAGAAGCGCGCGCTGCTCGACAGCCGCGTGCATTACGACAGCGCCATCGCCTCGCTCTCCGTCATTCTCGGCACCGACGCTTCCGGCTTCGATCCGGACGGCCCGCTCCCCGATATTCCCGAGACCAACGCCAGCAAGAGCGGTCGCCAGCGCATGGTCGATCTCGCCGCGCGCGAAAAGCTCACCGTGCGCCAGCTTGCCCAGCGCGTCGGCGGCTATGGGGGCCTTTCGTTCGTGGGCACGGCCAAGACCATCGCGGATCAGATGGAGGAATGGCTTGTCGGGCGCGGCTCCGACGGCTTCAACATCATGTTCCCGTTCCTGCCCGCCGGTCTCGACGATTTCGTCGACAAAGTGGTGCCGGAGCTGCAGCGCCGCGGGATTTTCCGCAAAGAGTATGAAGGGGCCACTTTGAGGGAGAATCTGGGCCTGCCGCGGCCGAAAAACCGCTTCTTCGAGGCCTGATCGGGCCGATTTGGGTGGTTTCTGCCCCCTAAAACCTTGACATCAGGCGGTTTCTGGCTAGGTTGCCGGCCAACGCGGGCCGTTTGGCCGGCTCCAGATTTCCTTCATTCCTGAGGTTTTGAACATGGCCAAAGCGGTCACCATCAAGGTCAAGCTCGTGTCTTCGGCCGACACCGGCTTCTACTACGTCGCCAAGAAGAATTCGCGCACCATGACCGACAAGCTGGTCAAGAAGAAGTATGACCCGGTCGCGCGCAAGCACGTCGAATTCCGCGAAGCCAAGATCAAGTAAGTTCGGCGCAGCGTTGCAGAGCTTTGCGGGGCCCTTCAGGGCCCCGTTTTATTTTGGCTCTCGCCCTCGGCGCGCTGCAGCGCCTGAGCAAGCCACACAGCGATCCAGGGCCATGGGCCCGGCTCTGCAGCACACCACCGAGATGACCCTGCGCTGCGTCCCGGTCGCGAGAGCTGAGCTAATCTGAGCGTGCGGACTTGGGAAACGCCAAACACCGCGAGCTCCGGCAGTTGGCAGACCAGCCGCGAGAGCTGCCCCGCAGTTCACGCCAGTCTTGCTTCAAATCCCCTCCTCAGTCCATTCGAACATTCTGCTGAAGTCACCAGTGGCAGATCCTCCTACCCGCACGGAACTCCGGGGAACATAGGCCGTTTTCCCACCTGTTTCGAACCGGGAGACGTGAGCGTGAACCGCCGGCAAGTCCTTCGCGTATCGGCTGCGTTCTCAGTTGCCAACATGCTACTGCGTGCAGGGAAGGCTGAGACGGGGCCCGCCCAGCCATTCAGCCCATCCTACGTGCGCGAACTTGCCCGCGCGCTTGCCGCGAAATCATTCGCGCCTGCCGACGAGAAGCTGCCGGATGCACTGAAGAATCTCAACTACGACCAATACCGATCAATTCGCTTCGCGCCTGAGAAGGCGTTGTGGCGTGATGAGAAGCTACCGTTCGAAGTGCAATTTTTTCACCGCGGCTTTTTCTACAAGAACCGGGTCGACATTTTTCAGGTGGTGAATAGGAGCGTCATACCGATCCCGTATCGGCGCGACGACTTCTCGTTCGGAGAGGGTCTCGGACAATGGCCGGATGTCAACATCGGGTTCAGCGGATTCCGCATTCACGCGCCGATCAACAGGCCGGATTATTACGATGAAGTTTGTGTGTTCCTGGGCGCCAGTTACTTTCGAGCAGTCGCGAAAGGACTGACGTATGGCCTGTCGGCGCGCGGGCTAGCGATCGATACCGGCGAGAGCAAGGGCGAAGAATTCCCGGTGTTCAAGGCTTTCTGGCTGGAGAAGCCGACGCCAAATGCCTCGTCCATCGTGGTGCACGCGCTGCTGGACAGCAAGAGCGCGGCCGCAAGCTACCGATTCACGATCCGGCCAGGCCAAAGCACGGTTTTCGACGTCGAGATGGTTCTCTATCCCCGGGTAGACATCGAGCATGCCGGGCTCGCGCCTATGACCAGCATGTACTTCTTCGGGCCGAACGATCGCAAAGATTTTGACGATTTCCGCCCCGCGGTTCACGACTCGGATGGACTTGCGATCTTCAACGGCAGAGGTGAGCAACTCTGGCGTCCCCTCAACAATCCGCACGATCTGCAGGTCAGCAGCTTTGCCGATGTCAATCCGGGCGGCTTCGGACTGATGCAGCGGGAGAGGAACTTCTTCGCCTATCAGGATCTCGAATCCAACTTCGAAAAGCGCCCAAGTCTATGGTTCGAGCCGATCGGAGATTGGGGCGAAGGAGCGGTGAAATTATTCGAGATACCTACCAAGGAGGAGATTCACGATAACATCGCAGCGCTCTGGCAACCCAAGCACCCGCTGACCGCCAAAAGCGAACACATCTTCACCTATCGGCTGCACTGGGGTCCGGACGCCCCCAAACCGGAGGCGCTCGCACGGTTCACGCGAACGGCGATCGGAAGCCGGGGAGATGATAGCAAACTGTTCGTGCTGGAACTGATGGGGGAGCGACTCAAAGGCATCGATGCCAAGACCATCAAAGGTGTGGTGACCGCTGCACAAGCCGAAATCAGCAACATCGTCACGCAACCTAATCCCATGACAGGCGGATGGCGTCTGAGCTTCCAATGCTCGGTCAAGAAGCAAGCCGCCATCGAATTACGAGCTTTCTTGGCGCAAAACGAAGCGCCAGTCTCCGAAGTGTGGACCTATCGATGGACGCCCTGATGCCGTCGCCGACGCCGTCGCCGGACGCACCTGGCAGCACATTCCTCCCGCCAGAAAGCCCGATGCCGATGCTGCCGTGCCGGCTGGATCGCGCGACTGAGGCTAACCCGTCGCCGGTACATTCGGGCACCGCCTTGACGCTCCGCCGCCTCTTTATTTTTGTCGGGACTGGGGTGCTGACGCTTGCAGGCGGCTACGGCATGTATGACGTGGTGAAGGTTGGCGGTGTAACCTTCCTCGAGGCGATGCTGCTCGGCTTTTTCCTCGTGCTGCTCGCATGGGTCGCCTTCTCCTTCATGTCCGCGTTCGCCGGATTCCTCGTGCTGCTCACGCGCACCCGGTCTTGTCTGCCGATCGATACGACGGGCCCCCTGCCTCGTGTAACCTCCCGCACAGCCATGCTGCTACCCACCTATAATGAGGACCCGCATCATCTCATGGCGCGACTGCGCGCCATGTATGAATCAGTTCAAGCTACCGGATATGGGGACCAGTTCGACTGGTTCTTACTGAGCGATACGAGCGACCCCGACATCTGGATTCGTGAAGAGATGACGTTCATTGGGCTGCGCCGCGCCTGCTGCGCCGCGCGGCTGTACTACCGGCATCGCTCCAACAATATCGCGCGGAAATCCGGCAACATCGCCGACTGGGTCATGAGGTTTGGGTCGGCCTATGATCACATGATCGTTCTCGA
The DNA here is from genome assembly GCF_023073875.1 of Bradyrhizobium sp. 154. Classification (NCBI taxonomy): domain Bacteria; kingdom Pseudomonadati; phylum Pseudomonadota; class Alphaproteobacteria; order Hyphomicrobiales; family Nitrobacteraceae; genus Bradyrhizobium; species Bradyrhizobium sp. 154. Next base: position 10,151 of record NZ_JADPKG010000094.1, on the reverse strand, counting down.
CGCGGACAGCCTCATGGAGGGCGACACAATAGTTCGCCTTGTCCACGCGATGGAGTCCCATCCCGCTGCTGCGCTGATCCAGACGCAGCCGGTCATCGTCAACGCGCGCACAATTTTCAGTAGGCTGCAGCAATTCTCGGGGCGTGTTTACGGCCCCATCATTGCAGCCGGCAATGCCTGGTGGCACGGTGGCGACAGCAATTACTGGGGCCACAACGCCATCATCCGGGTGCAGGCGTTCGCTGCGGAGGCCGGCCTGCCGGAGCTGAGCGGTCGTAAGCCTTTCGGGGGTCACATCCTAAGCCATGATTTTGTCGAGGCCGCGTTGATGCGCCGCGCGGGCTGGAAAATCTATCTGGCACCGGCCCTTGGCGGCAGCTTCGAAGAAGTCCCGCCGTCACTGCTGGACTTTGCGGCAAGAGATCGCCGCTGGTGCCAGGGTAACCTTCAGCATCTGGCGGTGTTGCCCGCCCGCGGGCTACATTGGGTCTCGCGGTTGCATTTGCTTACGGGCATCGGCTCCTATGTCACCGCGCCGCTGTGGTTTCTATTCCTGGTACTCGGCCTGCTGATTGCACTGCAGGCGCATTTCATCCGACCGGAGTATTTTCCCAAAGGCTTCAGTTTGTTTCCGACCTGGCCGCAACAGGACCCGGTGCTTGCCGCCCGGGTCTTTGCAGCGACAATGGGACTTCTGATCCTGCCGAAGCTGCTCGCCTACCTGGTGCTGATCGGCAATCGAAAAGAGCGGATCGGATTCGCAAGGAGTCCTCGCGTACTGGCCGGAGTCGCTTGCGAGACGTTTCTTGCGGCTTTGATCGCTCCATGCATGATGATCCTCCAGACCAAGGCCGTGTTTGAAATTCTAGCTGGTCGGGACGCCGGCTGGCAGGTGCAGCGCCGGAGCGATGGCGAGCTGGCTCGCGGCGAAATCTATCGCAAGCTCGCCGGCCCTACGCTCTGCGGATTGGCGCTATCGCTCAGTGCCTACGCGGTCTCTCTGCCCCTGCTGCTTTGGATGTCGCCTGTCGTACTGGGTCTTCTGCTTTCAATCCCGTTGGGTCTCATGACGTCTGCACGACTGAAGACGCCTGGACTTTTTGCCACGCCGGAAACCAACAACCCGCCCGCTGTGGTGCTCCGTGCAAACGAACTCGCCGCATCTGAGCCCACCGCGATGGCCGGGGCACTACACCAGCTCAGCCAGGATCTGGAATTGTTAGGCGCGCATTTGGGATCACTATCGCTTGCCAGTCCGCGCAAATTCGGCCCCGTCGACGTGCCATTGGCGACGGCAACCATCAAGCTCGAGGAATGCCAAAGCTTTGAGGACGCAGCAGCATGGCTCGACAAACCGGAATTGCGCGCCGTTCTTGGCCATCCCACGCTGCTCCAGAGGGTCCTTGAGATGCCTCGCGCAGGTAAGAATGGAGCTGGTTGAAGAGCTCGACCTGGGCCGCTGAGCGCTGCTGCGCCGAGCCGGGATCCAGAAAGCCGCAGCTTTGGGCCCCGGCTCGGCAGCGCACCGTCGGAAGTGACGCTGCGCTGCGTCCGGGGCACGAGAGTGTTGACTGGCGCGTGCCTCCGCAATTGTCGCATTCGCTTTGCGCGCAGAAGCCGACGTGGCAGCAGAATGGCTCCACGTCGGCCTTGGGCCACAAGCGGCGATCGAACCAAGCGCCGCCCGTCGTCCGCTTCACCGTCGACAGCCGAGATCGCACGGCTTACCCCGCGGGCTGGTTTCGGCTAAACTCGCTCCTTTAGATGGAGCGGAGCCATGAACAACCCTCCGATCACAAGGCGTTTGGCCGCGATCATGGCAGCAGATGTTGCGGGCTACAGCCGCCTGATGTCGGCGGATGAAGAGGCGACCTTGCAAACTTTGGACGGGTATCGTCGCACGATATCCGATCTAATCGCCGAACACGCAGGCAGGGTTTTTGGGACCGCAGGCGACAGCGTGATTGCGGAGTTCAGTAGTGCAGTCCAGGCGGTGCGCGCCGCCGTGGCCATCCAGCGCTCTCTTGATCGCCACAACGCCGATCTTCCTCAGGACCGCAGGATGGAGTTTCGGATTGGCATCAATGTTGGCGACGTCATGGCGGATGGCGATGATGTACTGGGCGATGGAGTGAATGTCGCTGCGCGACTCGAAGGGGTGGCTGAACCAGGCGGAATTTGCATTTCAGGTACGGTGCGAGATCAGATCGAAGGCAAGCTGAACTTTGCACTCACTCCGCTCGGACAGCGCTCACTGAAGAATATCAGTCGTCCAGTCTCGGTTTACTCGGTGGATTGGCAACCTGAGCATCCGGTAAGTACCGGCATCCTGGGTGGTTCGCTCGCACTCCCAGATAAGCCTTCCATCGCGGTACTTCCGTTCTCGAACATGAGTGGAGATCCCGAGCAGGAATATTTCGCAGATGGCATCACAGAGGACATAATTACCGCTCTGTCCCATAACCGCTGGTTTTTCGTCATCGCCCGAAATTCGACGTTCGTGTACAAGGGGCGCGCAGTTGACGTGAAACAGGTCGCTCGCGAACTTGGCGTTCGATATGTCCTCGAGGGCAGTGTACGACGGGCTGGGCAGCGCGTGCGGATCACGGGACAGCTGATCGAAGCACAAACAGGAAATCACCTCTGGGCGGAGCGCTTCGACCGCGATTTGGCCGACATATTCGCCATTCAGGACGAGATCACGCAGAGCGTAGTCGGTGCCATCGAGCCTGAGATGCTGCTGATCGAAGGGAGACGAGCGTTTCGAAAAAGCGTCAGGAATCTCGATGCCTTCGACTGCTGTATGCGTGCGATGTGGCACTTCTCGCAGCTCGCACCTGAAGAGCACGAAGAGGCGATAACTCTTATAAGACAGGCGTTAGCGCTTGATCCGAACCTCGCTCAGGCTCACATGACGCTTGCCCGTACACTGAATGCCCGCATTTGGTATGGCTGGAGCAGCGATCTCACGAAAGATGTGTCGGACATCTATACTGCGGCCGCGCGCGCAGTCGCGCTCGACGACCGCGATCCCTACTGCCACTACGCCCTGTGTTGGGCCAGCTTATTGAGGCAGATGCACTCCCAAGCGCTTGCCGAGGCGCAACGTTCAATCGACCTTAATCCAAATTTCGCATTAGGGTTTTTCTCCCTTGGTTTGGTTCGGGTCCATATCGGGCATTTCACTGAAGCTCTGGATTCGTTATTGCGCAGCTTACGCCTGAATCCGAACGATCCACAGGCCGGAAGCTTCCTTAGCTTCGTTGCGCTGGCCCATTACCATCAGGAGAACTACGAGGAGGCAGTGCATTACGGCGAACTAGCGATCCAGCTACGACGTCCTTATCTCGCTCTCAGAGCCCTTCTTGCGAGCCTGGGGCAACTTGGACGCATAGAAGAAGCACAGCCTTTGCTGCAGGAGTTTATATCCCGACAACCGAAGGACCCGCGGCGGCAATTCGAAATAACAACTCCATACCTCGACTTGAGATATCGCGAACACCTCGCGGACGGACTAAGCCGTGCCGGCGTAACGAACTTACGATAATAGACTGTGGTACGGGCACGGACATCCGTTTGGGTGGTCTGCCACTTGCTTCCGCCCTAGCTTCATCAGCTGACCAGATCAACGCGCCGCCGATGCGCCAGGCCATGGTGTAGGAGCCGAGCGGGTCGCAAGCGACCGGGGTTCTGTGGCGGTGCAATACGGCGCAAGGGCCATGTGTGACGGCTCCGGGTTGGCAAGAAGAAGCTGCACTTTGCAGCGGTGGTCGGAGCAGCCATGTGTTCGGCCGCCCTGTGAGGAACGTTGGATGGCGCGTCAGCATTGAGAGGCGTCGGCATTCCAGCCGGCTCTCAAGGAGGAGATTCGTCCATGAGGAAGATTCTTCTGTCAACGGCGATCAGCGCCGCATTGTTAGCTGTCGGTACATTCGCAAACGCACAAGGAACTTCGACGGGTGGGTCGAGCGGTCATGATACCAAGCAATGCTGGGACGTAGCCAATAAGGTCGTTCGCGACATGAGTGGCACCACTGCAACTGGACCATCTGGAAACACGACGGTCGGTTCAACAACGTCGCCCGGCGCAAGCACTGGCTCTCCTTCCACACCTTCTGCCGCGACCAGTGCCAACGCCAATGCCTCAGCGCGTCCACCAGGAATACCGGACTGCTAGGCTTCCGATCACGGCGAGTAGACCGTCGCTCGGTTGTGGCGAGCCCGCCGCCCGCTTTACGGGGGTCTTTGCCCATATCGAAAATTGACGCCGCAGCGCCGCGCCGCTCATGAACATGTGGCGGCCGGCCTAGCCCTGGATTCTTTGGCATCGTGCACAGCGGCCGATCGCTCTTCGCGGGATCTCGCTTTTTGCGTTGCTCTAGGCGACATCCTGACGACGCAGCTATTCGAAAGAAAACATTTATCAAAAGGTAAGCCGGTCTGTCATTTTGCGCCAGGCGCATTTCCGACATTGCACTCCGCGTGATCCGGCGTACTCTATGATCGCAAGCAGAAGTGCAACGACAACCCAACGAACGTGGACTTGTAGCTTCTTTGGCGATTTTCGCCGGAGAGATCGAAGCTTGCTGGGAACTCACGCGCGATTGGAGATGAATCGATGAGGCACTGAACTGCATGCAACTCACGGTCGGCGCTTGAAAAATGCAGGTCGATAAACAAAAACGGGAGGACGTATACATGAAGAGGCGGTGGCGCAAATCTGGTTTACCTCTTGTTGCCATTGGCGCGACACTGATTGTGTCGTCAGCATTGGCTCAATCCGTGGATACAGCTCGGATCGAGGCCGCTGGTCAGAATGATTGGCTGACCTATCACGGCTCTTACAAATCCTATCACTACAGCCCGCTGGCGCAGATCAACGCAAGCAACGTCGGCAATCTGGGTGTTGCCTGGATCCATATTCCCGGACGCTCGACGCGCGGCCTGCAATCAATGCCGCTCGCGGCCGACGGGGTTCTTTATTACACGGGCTCCTACAGCCGGGTTTTTGCGCTAAACGGCGCGACCGGCGAGGTGATCTGGTCCTATTTCCCTGAGCTCGACGAGGCGCTGATCGCGCGCCAGACCCATTCCCCCTACAATCGCGGCTTGGCGCTCGGCGAAGGCAAGGCCTTTGTCGGCACGATGGACGGCCGTCTGATCGCACTCGATATGAAGTCAGGGAAGGTTCTCTGGGATACCAAGCTGATCGATTCGCAAAAACTTACAGTCGGTTTCACCGGTGCGCCGCTTTACGCGAAGGGTACGGTGATCATCGGCTCGCAAGGCGGAGAGTGGCCGGGCCGCGGTCCGATATTTGCTGTCGATGCCGCCACCGGCAAAAAGAAGTGGGAGTTCCTGACGGTCGCAGGCACTGATGAAGCGATGAAGTCCTGGGGAAACGATTCCTGGCGCACGGGTGGAGGTGGCGGCTGGATGCCGGGCACCTACGATTCCGAGACCAACACGATTCTGTGGGGCACCGCCAACCCGGCGCCGCTCTACGATTGGTCGGGCGCCGACTACAAGACGCAAGGCGCGCGGCCCGGCGACAATCTCTACACGACGTCGGTGATCGGTCTCGATCTCGATACTGGCAAGCTGAAGTTCTACCATCAGGAGCTGCCTCATGATGCCTGGGATTTCGACAGCGCCGTCGGCGAGTTCTTGATGCTCGATCGTGACGGTCAGAAGCTTGTCGTCCATCCGAACAAGAGCGGTTTCATCTTCGTCTATGACCGCAATCTCGCCGTCAAGAACGTTTGGCGGCTCGTTGAGAACATCAATTTCGTCAAGGATATCGACCCCAAGACGGGCGCGCTGATCGGCCGGCGCGACTTCTCCGCGGGCAAAGTGACCGAACCGCCGCTGTGTCCATTCATCGGAGGTGGCGTCAGCTGGAATTCCGGCTCGTACAGCCCTAAGACCGGACTCTATTATAAAATCGGCCAGGAATGGTGCATGACGCTCGATATCCAGAAGACGACGCCTGTCACCACGCCACAGGTCCAGCTCAACATCGGCGCCGATTTCAAGATGGCGCCGCCTCCGGGCGGTGAGATCTATGGTCACCTGGATGCGCGCGATCCCGTCACCGGGGCGAAGAAATGGGAGGTTCGCTATCCCGAGCCGCCGCTTGGAAGTGTGCTCTCGACCGCGGGAAATCTCGTGTTCGTACCTGACTCCCGCGGCACACTTCACGCCTACGATGCCGAAACCGGGGGTGAACTGTGGAATCACTCCGACGGAACCGGCCATCAAGGCGGCATCATCAGCTACTCCGCCGGAGGCAAGCAATATATCGCCGTGGTCGCGGGCTTTGGCGGCATGTTGTCCGACGAATATGCGCCAAATTTCGGCGGCGTTTACAAGAGCATGCCGCGCGACGACGGTGCGCTCATCGTCTACAGCCTGAAATAGGCTATCGCAAATTGATCTGCCGGGGAGCGGGCGCAAGCTTGCTCCCCGGACGTTGAACTCGCCGGACGTGTTTCAGGACATGGAGCTGGATGCCTTGAAATCGCAATCGAACAAGATCACCGCGCTGCGATCGGCGCTGTTGGGCGCTTCGTTATTGTGTCTCACCGGGTTGGTTCAAGCGCAGCCTGCTACCCCTGCGCCAGAGAACGGAACGTTCGATGTCGAGCAGTTGTTCGCGGGGACCTGCGGCTTTTGCCACTCCGATGGCGGACGGGCTGCCGGCAAGGGGCCGCAGCTGATGAATTCGCCGCGCGATGACGATTTTCTGCACAACCGCATCAAGCACGGCAAGCAAGGCGCGATGCCGGCATTTGACGGCGCCCTCACCGACGCGCAGATCGACCAGATCGTCAAATATATCCGCGCCTTGAAGCCGCGCGAGGGCTGAGCCGCTGGGGCCCCATCTACGCGGGGACGCGAATGAAGACAATTCTTCTGCTCGTCATCGGCGCCGTCATCGGAATGTCGGGGCCAGCGCAAGCGCGGACCCTGGACGCGATCCGTTCGTCCGGCGTGCTCGGGCTCTGCGCCCATCCCAACTCGCTTCCCTTCGCGAGCAAAACCGGTGATCCTCCCGGCTTTCAGATCGAATTGGGTCAGGCGCTCGCGCGCGAACTCGGCGTCTCGCTGAGGCTAGATTGGATCATCACCCAGTACCAGATGCGTAGCGCCGGCTGCGACATTCTCCTGGATGTCATCGCCGACCGCGACGCGCAAGGCGAAACCCGCTTGAGAATTTCAAAGCCCTACTATCGCACTGGCGTCGCGCTGGTCGTGCCGTCATCCAGCCCACTCACCTCGTTCAAGAGCCTCAACGAGCATACCAAGGTGGGAGTGCAGGTCGGATCCGTCGCAGCCATGATCATCGGTCAACGGCACGTACCCACGTCGACCTTTGGCTTCGAGAGCGACAGCCTCGACGCCCTGTCAAACCATGAGATTGACGCCGCTGCGGTCACGCCCACGTCGGCGAGCTATTTCAATCTGACGCACCCGGACAAAGCATTTCGCATCCTGGATCGCGACGAGACCGTGGCCGATCTCAACTGGAATGTCGCCGTTGGCATGGTTCGGCCGGATGATGCACTGCGCGAAGCCATCAATGGAGCGCTTGAACGGCTGCGAAACGACGGCACGATTGGTCGGATATACGGTCGTTACGGGGTCGTACTGCAAACGCCGAAGTAGCTGCGCGACAGTCTCGGCAACCCGGCAATCAATGGTGGGCATCGAGAGGCAGTGGGATTGTGGTCCGCCGGTCGACAACTTTCTCCGTTGGTTCCCCGCGCGCGGTCCTCAGCAGACGCGATATTCTCGCCGGTATCGCGGGAGGTGCCGCGATAGGGATTGCGCCGGTATCCGGTCGGGAGCTGTCGAAAATTGGTCTCCAGCTCTATACGGTCCGCGATCTGCTGAAAGCCGACTTTGACGGGACCCTACGGAAGGTTGCCCGTCTCGGCTATCGCGAGGTGGAGTTTGCCGGCATTCTCGGCCCCAATGTGCGGCGCACCCGGAAACTTTTGCTGGGCCTGGGTCTCACTGCGCCGTCGCTGCATATCGACTACGGCAACCTGCGAGACAATACCGGATCATCGTTCGACATCGCTCATTTGCTTGGCAGCCGGTTTGTCGTGTGTCCATGGCTGGACCAGTTGGAACGGCAGACAATCGACGATTGGAAGCGGATTTGTGACAGATTGAATAGGATCGGTGAATTGGCGGCGCGTTCCGGGCTGACACTTGCCTATCATAATCACGATTTTGAGTTCGCGAACCTCGCAGGTGGCGTCCAGCCTTACGACATTCTGCTCAGCCGTACGGATCAGCGCTTTGTCAAGTTCGAGCTCGATGTTTACTGGGCAACCAAAGGAAACCTCGATTCCGTGAAAGTCTTGAAGACACATCCATCTCGATTCCGCTTGGTGCATCTCAAGGATATGGCGAGCGACGGATCGACCACCGAGCTAGGCAACGGCACGATCGACTTCGCAAAAATACTCGACGCGTCGTTTCGGTGCGGCGTGCAGCATTTTTTCGTCGAGCAAGATGTTTCGGCCGATCCGTTGCAAAGTATAGAGACGAGCATCGCCTTCCTTCGCCACACGCGTATTTCGCCGCGAACGCCCCGATAGTTTCGTAACGCGAATTGAGGACCCGCAATGAGCGAATGCACTGCCGAGTTGCCACATGCGCCAACACCTCCAGCGCCTGGCCCGGCAGACAAAAATAAGGGCGGGCCACCAGCCCTGAGATTGCCTCGAATTAGCCTCACTGCCGTGGGGCTATAAGCCATAAGGGAGACTGCAATGCTCCGCCTCGTCGCTAAGTTCGCCGCAGCGTCGTGTATTTTTCTCGAGGTTTCCAGCGCCCACGCAGAAGACATAAAGCGCGTCACTGCCAATGGGACTGAACTTGCCTACGTGGAAGTTGGTCAAGGCGAACCGGTTATATTTGTTCACGGCGGTCTTCAAGATTACCGAATGTGGCTGCAGCATCTTCCAAAGTTCGCCGATCGCTATCGCGCCATTGCCTACAGCCGCCGCAACCACTTCCCAAATGAGGCAAGTCCTGAGAGCATGCCGGATGGCGCTGCGGATGCGCACGGCGAGGATCTTGCCGCGTTTGTGCGGGCTCTAGGCTTGTCGAAGGTCAGGGTCGTTGCGCATTCGTCTGGCGCGCATGCGGCGCTTTTCTTTGCCGCCGTGCATCCGGAAAAGTTGGTCAGCCTGACGCTCAACGAACCGCCCGCGACGGGCATCCTGGCCGGCGTTCCCGGGCTCGGCGACATGTTGAAAGAGTGGGGCAATGCCCAGGCACCGGCGAGGGAGGCAGTCAAGGCAGGCGACGTGAAAACCGGCATACCGCTGTTCGTGAACGCCGTCGGCGGACCGGGCGCCTATGAACGTCGATCCATTGCCGACCAGAAGATGAACTTCGATAACGTGGCGTCCTTTCAAGCCGACGCCACAACAAAACGCCCGAGGCCGGCGTTCACGTGCGAAATGGCCAAGTCGATCAATGCGCCAACGCTTCTGTCCAATGGCGAGCGAAGTCCCAAATTCTTCTATCGAATTGTCGACCAGCTAGAGACCTGCCTACCAAACCGCGAGAGGATCATCATTGCCGGAAGTTCGCACACCGTGCCTGCAGAAGCTCCTGACGCGTACGACCAGGCTGTCCTTACGTTTATCGGCAAACATTAACACCGTAGTCCGGTTTGGATCACGAGCGTCGCCCTCTACAATAGTCGGTTGTCGGACAATTTCCGCTATGTCCTGTTAGCGACCGAGTTCTTGTGGCGGTGCAATACCGCTCAGGGCCAACACCGGATTGTTGGAGCACGCGCCACCTTGAGTCCGCCCTCTGGGCGATGTTTACTTCCGCTGCGGTGGCGGGGGTACACCGAATGCAATGGAGGCTGTCATGCTGCGCACCGCGCTCTGCCATCTGTTGGCGATTGATGTGCCCGTCTTTGCCGCACCGATGGGGTTTATCACCGGGCCCGAGCTTGCGGCAGCGGTGAGCAACGCTGGCGGACTCGGCATTATGTCATTTAGCGGCAACCCGCCGCCGGTGCTGCGCGAGGAGATTGGGCGCCTGCGATCGCTCACCGAAAAGCCGTTCGGGGTCGGTATATTGCTGAGTGGACCGCATCTGCCATTTCCAATCGA